>NZ_JBRILT010000011.1:0-103564 GCF_052977065.1 Shewanella sp. 125m-1 | reverse complement strand
TCATGAGTATATGCCTATCCTTGACTCTTTTTAGAGTACAGTTTGATAAGCAGTTACACAAAGTTAGTTACAGTCTCCAAATAATAAAGCCAGCAATTAATTGCTGGCTTTCAAGATTAACTCTCGTTTTATTCTAGCTAAGCTTATGTAAGAAGGCTAAAAGTTGCTGCTTACCATCG
Source organism: Shewanella sp. 125m-1 (assembly GCF_052977065.1). Taxonomy (NCBI): domain Bacteria; kingdom Pseudomonadati; phylum Pseudomonadota; class Gammaproteobacteria; order Alteromonadales; family Shewanellaceae; genus Shewanella; species Shewanella sp. 125m-1. Next base: position 103,385 of record NZ_JBRILT010000011.1, on the reverse strand, counting down.
CGAACCCGATATAGGATGTCCATGATAGGTTTAATTACCTGATTTGTCGCTTTTAGGTTGCGGCGTTCATTACGCAAGCTTAGGCCGTAAACGGTCGACATGATTGTCCCAAGAACAGAAGCGCAGATAAGGTACTCGCTACTATAATAGGCCGCTGTAACCGTTAACCCCAGTCGTAGTGCCACCACAAATTAGGCGCTAAAGCAGGTCTTGTCATAGTTGACCACAGACTGTGGCATCTGCGCTGGGCTCTTACGAGGGCTCGCAGCCTTTATCGGTTCCGCCGTTGGGGCTTGGCTACTGGCGCAACTTAGTTGCTCGCATACGACTATTTCACTTGCTGATTCAGTAGTGGTTTCGGCTTTAACGTCTATGTTATTAATGCTATTAACGACTATGGCATTAAGAGTGACGATCGGTTCTTGCTGTGCTTGTTGAGACTGACCACAGTGAAAGCAGTACTTGGCATGATTGTGCACTCGGCTTTCGCAGCAATATTGATAGCAGCTATCACTCATAAGCCTTATTTAGGCTTGCATTGCCAAGATTGGTTGTTTTCAAATTAACTCTGAAATATGTGAAGTTAATCACTCATGGTTAAGGGGCTCGTAGCCTACAATATCGCCATCTCGTAATGTCATATCATAATCAATAAGTCGTCGTCGGCAGAAAGCATATTTCTGGCGATTAAGTGCGTGCGTTTTTTACTAAAAAGTTAGCGCGATACACTTTATACCTACTGTTTGGGGCGCAGATTCGCTGAGTTAAAGATGGAAACAATCTATTCATGAGTACCGCAAGCAACAAACCCAACTCTGTTGGTAACGACAACCTTGACGCAGCCGCAGTTAATGATGCGCAGGTGCCAGCTAAAGGCGGGTTGCTAGAGCGCTTTTTTAAACTATCAGCCCATAACACTACAGTATCAACCGAAGTCATTGCAGGCATTACCACCTTTATGACCATGGTTTATATCGTATTTGTGAACCCGCAAATCCTTTCTGCAGCAGGAATGGATGCCAGTGCGGTATTTGTGGTGACTTGTATGATCAGTGCGATTGGCTGTATTGGTATGGGCTTGATTGCTAACTTACCGATAGCATTGGCACCAGCCATGGGGCTGAATGCGTTTTTTGCCTTCTCCGTAGTAGTCGGTATGGGCGTCAGTTGGCAAGTCGGTATGGGCACCATTTTTTGGGGCGCAGTTTGTTTTGCCATCGTGTCCTTACTCGGGATCCGCTCGTGGATCTTAACTAACATTCCCAAATGTCTGCGCATCGGTATTCCTAGCGGTATTGGCTTACTGATCGCTATGGTCGGTTTTAGTAACGCGGGGATAGTGGTGGCAAGCCCTGCAACTATGATCACGGTCGGTGATTTGAGCTCGCTACAATGTGTCTTGGGCGCGCTAGGCTTCTTTATTATCGTTATTTTGGCCTCTCGCGGCATTCATTCTGCAGTGCTGGTGTCTATTGCTATTGTGACCGCCATAGCGGCCTTGATGGGTGATATTGAGTACACAGGTATTGTGTCTATGCCGCCGAGCATTGCTAATACTTTCGGTCAGTTAGACTTGGCTGGATCACTTGATGTGGCGCTGATGGGCGTTATTTTCTCATTTGCCTTGGTGAGCTTGTTCGATAGTTCTGGCACCATGATAGGTGTAACAGAGAAATGTGGTTTCACCGATAAACGTGGTCGTTTTCCGCGTATGAAGCAAGCGTTGATTACTGACTCTGCAACCTCTGTGGTTGGTGCCTATATGGGCACATCTACAGTGACCGCTTACATTGAAAGTTCTGCCGGTGTTGCTGCTGGTGGCCGCACAGGCTTAACTGCTATCGTTGCGGGTCTGCTGTTTATCCTGGTTATTTTCTTCTCGCCACTGGCGGCAATGGTTCCAGGTTATGCGGTTGCTGGCGCCTTGGTTTATGTGGGGATTTTAATGTCATCTGAACTAGCAAAAATAGATGGCAAAGACTTAACTGAGTCAGCTCCAGCCTTTATTACTGCAGTGATGATGCCATTTACCTTCTCTATCACCGAAGGCGTTGCGGCTGGCTTTATTACCTATTGCGTGTTAAAGCTAGGCACAAATCGCTGGCGTGAAATTCACCCAGGGGTGGCTATCGTTGCACTACTGTTTATTTTCAAATTTGCTTTTGTTGATGGTCATTAATCACTCCCGTGTTAATGAGTCGCTTGTAAAAAAGCGTTAAGCATAAAAAAAGGCTCAGAAGGTAATCCTTCTGAGCCTTTTTTATAGCCGTGGCTTAGTAGTCACTAGGCAATTATTTTTCAACCACCATCTGGCCCTTTACCCACACCTTACGGATGTTTTGGCGACTGTTGAGGGTGATGATTTTCTCAAGCTTATCTTTAGCACTGTCCATTTCATCGAGGATAAAGATGTTGCTGTCAGTGACGCTGGTATCAACCACCAGCGCATCGAATTCAAACCCTGGCTGGAACAAGCCTACCTTGACATCAATGGCTTGTCCGCCGCCAACCGTTGCCATCCAATAAGACTCTAAGAATGAAATACGACTGCCGCTTTCACCGCGAGTATCAGCTGGCAAATAAGTTGAAGTGCCATCTTCGCGTACGCGAGAGTGATTCACGGCATCTAAGCAAGTGTGGAATATAGATGGGATTGGCGCGCCAGCTAAGTCGCTACCTAGACCGCATTTAAGTTCGTTATCTAAAATCTCTCGAGTCTGCATTGCCGCATTGGCAAAGTACATGTTAGATAGCGGGCAGTGGGCAATACTTGCGCCTGTAGCCTTAATCATTTGGTGATCTTCTGGGGTTAAAAAGATCGAGTGCGCCAAAATGGTTTTGCTGGTCATTAAGCCAAAATCGTTATAGATCTCAACATCTGTCTTGCCGTACATCTCTTGGCTATAATCCCGTGCCCAGTCGCTCTCAGAGCAGTGGGTTTGCACATGACATTGGTATTTTTGTACTAATGTGCCCAGCCCTTGTAGCATTTCACTGGTGCAGCTTGGCACAAAACGCGGGGTGACAACCGGTGATACTAACTGATGCTCGTTGCCTTCAAGTGCCAAGACTTGCTTAATAAAGTCTTCGGTCTCGATAAGGGCATCTTGGGTAGATGCTTCGATATAATATGGCGGACATTGGCTGGCTTCATCCATATTGACCTTGCCAACATAGCCACGCTGGCCTTGCTTTACACATTCACGAGCAAGCTCAACTGAAGTGTCTTTGTGGATAGTGGCAAAATACACGGCGCTGGTGGTGCCGTTAGCGAGCAGTGATTGCACTAGCTCTGGATAAACTTTCTTGGCAAAGCCCATATCTTCAAACTTGGCTTCAAGCGGGAAAGTATAATCTTGCAGCCAATCGTACAGTGGCAGATCTAGCCCTTTCCCCGCTTGTGGGAATTGCGGCGCATGTACATGTAAATCGACCATACCGGGCATGAGATATTGAGTAGGACTCAATTCTATGAGTTGCTTATTGTTCGATAATGCACTTATTTGCTGGTCAAAATCGACGTTTTTTTCTGTGAGAACGGATTTAATAATACCGTTATTATCGACCAAGATTAGCGCTTGAGCTGCGTACTCAAAATCACCTTTCACAGGACAATGAAAATACTGTCCTAATACACCAAATTTAATCTCAGACATCAGTATGCATCCATCTTATTGTTTGTAGGGTTATATCAATCAGTATAAGAAGTTGCTCTACTCAGAGCGATTTTTGGCAAACTAATTCAAGGCGAATAGCTGAAAGAATGGTTATTCCCTTGTAAAGCTGTTCAACGCAGAAGTAGGCAGCCAAAATCGCTCCAGAATGGCGAGTTTTAGCGGCTCAGCTGCTGTGACTCTTAATGAACAAGAGGGAGCTAAACCCTAGTTCAACTATGCTCTTCACTCATCGCAAACCACATGGTCTTGTATGTTCCAGACATACATAAGACATTTCCTCCATCCTTGAAGGTCAGATGTGGTGAATGTCATTCATGCTGGAGCATTTAATGACCTTGCCTCATAACCGCTAAATTCTCGCTGAGCGACCAAATCTTTAAACTGATTGGTATTATCACGGCGGGAGTATTACATGCGCGCAATCAGATTGAGTAAAATAAGCCGCGTTTTGTGACTAAGCTAATAGACTCAATATGCAGCCGATTAAAATGCAGCCAGTGAAATAGAGATAAGCGTTCATTTAGCCACAATAGATACATTCGTTGGCTTATTCATTTTACAGTCTTTTCATCAGAAGCTAGGATCTGTAAAGTACGCCACATAGTAGGCTTTGGGTCATATGGTCCATTTGCTAAGTAACGAACACAAGAGTATTGAAGATGAGTGACGAGCAAAAAGTTATCGATAATTTGGATGACCTAAGACGTTTATTAGTGTCGATTGAAACGGGTGGTTTGGGTCTTGAAGGTGTAGCTGGTGTTGGCATGGCGACTAATAATGCCGATGGTCGTCACTTTGTTGCCGTATTTGATAATAACCATAAGCTGTTACATGCCCGTTGGGTAACCGATGAAGTGTATGAAACTGGCAAAGATATGGTGCGTGACGGCGTGACCGGCAAACACTAAATTCGTTATTTTATGGATAGATTATGGAAGCCCGAGCTTAATGAGTTTGGGCTTTTTTATTGCACCATTTATTGCACCTTTTACAGTATTAGAAAGTATTAGCAATGCCCGAAATTCTAATTTTGCTCGCAGTCTTTATTACGGTATTGGATTACACTTTCGGGATATTCTGTTTTAGAAACGTTCCCTACAACAACGTTTTCAATTAAAACGTTCCCAACCAAAATAATAGGTAGTTGCAATGCAAACCGCTGAAAAATTTATTGAACATCTCGAATTAGAACAACATGTTGAAGGTGGCTATTTTCGCTCGTCATATCGCTCAGAACAAGCGTTCGACGATACGCGTGCGCTTTGGACCAGTATTTATTTTTTATTGCGTACAGGCGAAGTATCGAATTTTCATCGCTTAACGGCGGATGAGATGTGGTATTTCCACGCAGGTGAATCATTAACGATTTATATGATTGATGAGCAAGGGGAGCTGACCAGCGCACAATTAGGCTTAGATATGACTGCGGGCGAGCGCCCACAATTTTTAGTCCCTAAGGGCTCTGTTTTTGGTTCGGCGATGAATAAGCCAGGCTTTTCACTGGTCGGTTGTATGGTTTCTCCAGGTTTTACCTTTGATGATTTTGAGTTGTTTAGCCAAGAAACCTTGTTGACGGATTACCCGCAGCATCAAGATATCATTAAGCGTTTAAGCCGTAGTGGTGTCGGTAGCTAGTGATGACTCTCTAATTATGACTCTCTAATTATGACAGTCTAAGAATGATTGTCTAAGTGTGACAGTCTAATAGTGACTGCATAGGGGATGAGACGCTAGTGGAAGCCCTCGCTTGCAGATGCAAAAAGGCGCCGAATGCGATGTGACCCGCCGCCTTTTTTTCTTAAGCTCAGCCCTTAGCTCAAGCTTTAACTTAGTAATTAAGCAAGCCCTTAAGCAGGTCCTTAAGCAAGTTATTAACTTAGCGTTAAGGCTGCTTTGCTAACACGGCGTCAATGTCTGCGGCGCTATGGCGCTCAGCTAATTGCTCCCACTCCTCACCCCATGAGCGGTTAACGATACGGCCACGCTGCACGCCTTGGCGCTGTTCAATCTGTTTAGCCCAGCGCTGTAGGTTAGGGTAGCTGGCAACATCTAAAAATTCGGCGGCATCGTATAAGTTGCCAAGCACTAAATTACCGTACCAAGGCCATATTGCGATGTCGGCAATACTGTATTCATTACCGCCAATGAATTCGTTATTGGCGAGTTGTTTATCGAGCACGTCAAGTTGGCGCTTAGCCTCCATACTGAAACGGTTAATCGGGTACTCGAACTTTTCTGGTGCGTAAGCATAGAAATGGCCAAAGCCGCCGCCAAGGTAAGGTGCAGAACCTTGTAACCAGAATAACCAGTTCATGACCTCGGTTTTAGCCGCCAGCTCTGTTGGTAAAAAGTAGCCAAATTTTTCGGCTAAATAAAGCAAAATATTACCCGACTCAAACACACGAATTGGCTTTGTCTCTGTGGTATCGATAAGGGCGGGGATTTTAGAGTTTGGATTGATATCGACAAAGCCTGAACCGAACTGATCGCCTTCGCCGATGTTAATTAGATAGGCATCATACTCAGCCCCAGTCACGCCTTTGGCGAGTAACTCTTCTAGCATAATCGTGACTTTTTGGCCATTAGGTGTCGCCAGTGAATGCAGCTGCAGCGGATGTTTACCTTTGGCTAATACGTGTTTATGTCTTGGACCAGAGTCTGGGCGGTTGATGCTGGCCCACTCGCCGCCATTTTCATTATCCATGGTCCAAACTTTTGCTGGTGTGTATGGGTTTGTCATGTTCTGTCCTAATAGGTATTAGCTCTGTTAACGACAATTGTTAACTGCATTTGTTGTTAGCGCCGAGCGACATTGATTGCTTTGTGTTAACAGTATAGATATCGGGTCAGTTGCTCTTTTTTAAACCCTTAAAATCGAGTTATGAATATAACCGTTTAATCTGATTGAGAGCGATGAGGAATAAAAAATGCCAGTCAGGTGACTGACTGGCATTTAAGGGAGAACTTAACTTACTTTAACTTCAGTGGACTTGTTAAAGTGTGAGTTAGCCCATTACCAAATGCGTACGCGCTGATCTTCTGGTAAATACAGCTCGTCACCCGGTTTTACGTCAAATGCTTTGTACCAAGCATCGTGGTTACGTGGTGCTTGAGCGCGGTAGCGGCCCGGAGCATGGGTGCCTGCACGTAGCTGGTTTAGCATGCTTTGTTCAGTACGTTTTTCTTTCCATACTTGTGCCCAAGCAAGGAAGAAACGCTGATCACCAGTTACACCATCAATCACAGGAGCTTCTTTACCGTTTAGGCTCAACTTGTATGCATGGTAAGCCATTGATAAACCACCAACATCACCAATGTTTTCACCTAGGCTGTTACGGCCGTTGACGAAATTTTCTGGGATTGGTTCATACTTACTGTATTGCGCGGCAAGCTGATCGGCTTTGGCTTCAAATGCAGCACGGTCAGCATCTGTCCACCAGTTACGTTGGATCCCGTTAGCGTCAGACTTTGAACCTTGGTCATCAAAACCGTGACCCATTTCATGACCGATAACCGCGCCAATACCACCATAGTTTACGGCAGGGTCGGCATTGGGATCGAAAAATGGCGGTTGTAGAATTGCAGCTGGGAATACAATCTCGTTAAACGAGCTGTTGTAATAGGCATTAACGCGCTGTGGTGTCATACCCCAACGGTTACGGTCAGTTTTCTTAAGCTCTTTAGCTACGCTATCAGCATTGAAGTACTGACGCAGATTTTGAATATTGCCTACGAGGTCTTTGTTGGTGAGCGCTAAACCATCAAACTTTTGCCAAACATCAGGGTAGCCAATTTTAGGGTTAAATGCTGCAAGCTTAGCGTGAGCATTGACCTTAGTTTCAGCGCCCATCCAGTCTAGGCCGTCAATACGCTCACCCATAGCGGTACGCAGGTTTTCAACCAGCTCTGCCATTTGTTGCTTAGATGACTCTGGGAAGTAACGCGCCACATACACCTTGCCGATAGCAAAGCCGAGTGACTGAGTGCCTGACATCTCTGATACCGCGCGTTTCCAGCGTGGACGAGGCTCTTCTTGACCGCTTAGAGTTTTACCATAAAAACCAAAGTTGGCCGCGTAAATATCTTCTGATAAAAGACCAGCATTGTTACTGACTGTGTGGAAGGTCAGGTAATCCTGCCATACATTCAGAGGTTGCGTATTAACGAGGTCAATCATCGCTTTGACAGGATCTGGCTGAGAGATATTTAGCTGTGGTACTTGGTAGCCAGTTTGTTCAAAATAAACATCCCAATCAAATCCTGGGTAGTCTTTTGCTAAATCAGCGCGCTTCACTTGGTTCAGTGTTAGGTCGCGGTTACGGCGCTTCTCACGTGGCCATTGGCCTTCAGCCATCTTAGTCTCTAGTGCAAGAATAGCGGTTGCACGTGCTTGACCATCTTTTATACCAGCAAAGGCCAGCATTTCAGCAATATGATTGACGTAAGCTTCACGGATTTTAACGAAACGCTCGGCGTCTTCTAGGTAGTAAGAGCGATCGGGTAAGCCTAAGCCACCGGCACCAATAGACATTTCATACTGGTTTGGATCAAGACGGTTAAACCACATGCCACCAGATATTGGGGAGGTGGCGCCCGTTAACCAAGCTTGACCAAATACTTTAGTTAAATCGTCAGTAGACTTAATCGCACTGATTTGCTCTAGCGTGCTCTGGATAGGGGTGATACCGAGTTTATTAATCGTATCAGTATCCATGTATGACTGGTAAAAATCGGCGATTAGCTGTTCTTCGGCATTAAGGTCAGTGCGGCTAGCGATATCATCGATGATCTCTTTAACCTGTTTTTCACTGCGCTCAGCAAGACCGGTAAAGGCGCCAAAGCGGGTTTTGTCAGCTGGCATTACATAGTTGTCGTACCATGTGCCGCTAGCATACATAAAGAAGTCATCGCCTGGATTTACGGCTTCGTTACGCGCGCTGAGATCGACACCAAAGCTCCCGAGTTCTGCTTTGTTGTTAGCAGTGTTAGTGACTTCAGCTTCAGTCACTTTTGCTTGGGGTTCGTTATTTACATCTGACGTGCCACAGCCACCCAAAAAGGAGGTTGCTAGGGCCATTGCGATAAGGGACTTTTTCATTATGTTAATCTCTTCCTTGCCAATAGTTTTTATCGTTTTTGTAACGGTTCTTATTATGATTTTGCAATAAACTTTTTATTATTGTTAACCAAGCTATCTTGTAGAATTGCCATAAAATGTCAACATTTGAATTGTTAATAAGTTTGAGTGAAGGACTGAATGCGAAGACACCTAGCTTTACTGATATAAAAATAGCAGCCAAGTGGCTGCTATTTTTAATGTAAATTAAGCGGTGACAAACCTATGCCGTTACTTCTCGATTAATACGTTTGATGCTCTTTTTAAATATACGGCGATAGAAAGTCACTGCGCTGAACATTAAGATTAAGCTACCAACCAGCGATACAGTGGTGATAAACAAGGAGTAGCTGAGCGGCATGTTTAAAGCGTCATGCAGTGGTCTAACAAAACTTGCCACTTGGCCTGAAAGCGGTCTATCGCTGTGCTTTATGGCGTCTTTAATCACACCTTGCTCGAAGCTCATTGTTATACGGTCGGCTTCACGCAGCCAAACACCACTATGACTATCAAAACGTATACTGTAGTTAAGCTCTGTCGGTGTTTCTCCCTTTTTAACTCTTGGTTTACTAATCGCGACTAAGTGTGATTCTGGCCATAAATCTTGCGCTGTTTGTAGCTGACTCTGCCAGTTGTTTGCTTGGCTAATCGGGTAGACCATTTCAGTTGCTGGTTGCTTAAGTGCTCCGGTCCACAAACTCTTGTAAGTAATTAAAAAACCACTAATGCACAAGATAAGCAGCGGTACAGAGATAAACAGGCCTAGCTGGATATGGCTCTTAACTAAGCTGCTTGAACGGGTATTCGTTGGAATACTCTGTTTCAATCTAAAGCCCTTACGTACTCGCCACCAAAGATAGATACCGACAAGTGTGACCACGCCGCCAAGCAGGGACGCCCAAGCATTAATGTACTTGCCGCCAAAGTCTTCTAATAAGAAGTTACGGTGTAGCCAAAATACAGTGGCATAACCCGGAATGTCACCAAATGAGCTGATAGAAAGCTCATTAAGTTGGTTATCTAATGCGATGGTTTTTCCGCGAGTTGCAGCTTGAATATAAGGGCTGTGCTCTGTTGGAAAGCGAACGGTGCTCATTGCTGGATAACGTTCAAATAAGACTTCTACGGTATGCGCTTTTTGCTCAATAGATAGCGACGCATATTGCTGACCTTTATCATCAAGCCTTTTATACATGTCGACGCTACCAAGATAGACACCGGTAGTCAGTACAATCAGCATGGTAATACTGATAAAAAAACCTACCCAATTATGAAACCACTTTAAAAAAGGTACTACATTCATATTGATATTCTCGAATCGGTCTAGGCACATTTTGCCAAAAGACCCTGAAAGGGTTTTAACGTAGCAACCTGTGTAAAATTATTTTTTAATAGGTTAAGTAAACAGGCTACGGCAATTAAACTGTCGTGAATGATAATCAATCTCACTATCAACTGCAATTAAAGAAGTGTAAAGGTGCATGATAGGTATATATGTTGATAGATATAGCTAGATATAAAGAAAACCCGCTAGGTGCGGGTTTTCTTTCATTAGGGAGCGGTAGGGCTTCTACTTATAACGACAATGGTTATTTTTTAATGCGTGTTTTTAACGCTTTAAGCAACTACCGACCTGCTGCGGATCAAGCTCGGTAGTGGTGATGTATTGACTGCCCATACAGGCGATGTAATGACTAAAGAACTCTTTTAATTGGTCGTTCATTGGCAGTGCCGATTGTTGTTTAACCGCAGTTAATGCGTCCTTCAAGCATTGAGATTTAAACGGCTGCAGTTTAATAGCGCAGCTTTTGACATCTTTAAAACCTAAACAACTCCGGTATTTATCTTGATTGCAAAGGTAATACTCACCTTGAGTGATTAACTTCTCTAGCGTTAAGGCTTGCTCAACAGCCTTATTCTTCCCGCCTTTTAGCACGTTTTTTTCATCCATATTCACCAACATGAAAGACTTTTTGGCGACCACTGAATCGCGATAAAGAATTTCAAGTGTCCATCGCCCAGTTACTAACTCATGGGCGTCGCCGAAATACCACATCGCCAGATTACGGTCGTGCTTGAACATGGTGTCCGTCCAGCTTGAGGTGGTGAAGCCTTTACCACTTTTAGGGTCGACAATCTCTGGGTGAGTCATGCGAACTGTAATGGGAAACTGGTTTTGCTTGGCAAGGTGAGAATCGACTTTACCTGAGGCATCTTTAGGTAAATTAACCGCGTAACGATAACCGATATATTGGCCAAGTGTTGGCATCACTAATTGACTGGAATTTACATCATATTGAGCCCCATTCTGGGTAATGGTACCGGCTTCAATAATACTGACTCGGGGCGATAATAGGTTTGAGATATCCTGTTGATTTAAGGCGTTATTGGCGATTGAAACCGGTGTGCCTTCTATCGATAGCATTTTAGGATGATATTGCGGATCAAGTATCAAACTTTGTAGCGGGTTATTAAATGCAACGAGCTTATTCAGTTTGTTAAAGGCTGAAATGTCTAACTCTGTGATGCGGTTATTGTTGAGCTCTAGTTCAATTAAAGGTGCGGCAGGGCTCAATGTCATATCATCAATCTGGTTGTAATCGGCTTTGACTTTTATTAAGCGTGGATTGTGGCTTAAATCCAATTGCTTGAGCTGGTTATTTCTGACCGCAACAACTCTGAGATCAGGGTTGTGTTCGAGATCCAGCGCGGTAAGTTGATTGCTCGGTAGGTAAAGGTGATTAAGTTTAGGGTTATGGGACAGATCTATTTTACTCAAGGTGCCAACCGATAGATTTAATGTCTGTAATTCAGGATTATGAGACAGGTCAATCTCGGTCAGCTGATGGCGGCTTAAGCCTAAATCTCTTAGTTTTGGTAGCGTAGAAGTATCAATTTGAGTCAGTGGTAATTTATAGGCATAAAGGCTTATAAGCTGTGGGTTTTCACTCACATCGACAGTGGTAATGTTATTGCCTGAAATATTGAGTGCAATGAGTAATGGGTTGTTAGACAGATCAATATCAGTAAGCTGGTTATTACCTACGATAAGCCTATCAAGTTGCTCTAGATGACTGACATCAATGTGGCTGATTTGATTATCCAGCAACACTAATGCTGTCAGAGCAGGCATAAACCTAATTTCGTCTACGTTGGTTATTTGCTGACTATTACAGCTAAGTTGGGTGATTTTGGCCAGTTCCGTGATGCCGTTTTGTTGAACGCATTGTGCAAATTGTGGGTCGGTAAATTGAACCTCGCTGACTTGCTTTGGAGCTTGTGTTAGGGCGCAGCCGCTTAAGGCTAACAGGCTTGATGCCAGTAAGCCTGCGGTTAACTTCAATGATGTCATTTGTTGCTTATCCTTATTCCAAATACTGGGTCAGTTTATTGTCTGTACCTCTAATTCGAGTTTTTTACGCTATATTCAATCGATTTACTGACAATTTTGGTGCTGAATATATTGATAATGGCTTTATGTTTCAATGACTTTTGGGAAGTGGTGACATTAGAAGGTTAATACTTTGATCTTGAGCAAGCTAGGCAATTAAATAAAAATTTACCGAACCTCCCCATAGCCCGATGTAATGACTAATAGGGCTTCAGTTTATAGGCTTAAATACTATCGAGCTTTGCAGCTAGTCAAGCTAATCAAGTTAGTATATTCATAGCAATTAGCACGAGAGGATGTGACGTTAGAACTGAAGTTTTTTGAACACATGTAGCTGATTTTACTTTTGGAGTCGCGGCCATATTCACCAAAATAGAATATAGGGGCAACTGTCACTTTGGATACGTTATACACTTCTGCGGGGCGTTATTTTGACACTGTTTGGTTAATAGTGTTTGGTATCGGATTTTTATTAGTTTTTAATGCTGTGAAGGCTGGTTGCTTCCCCTCGAAATAACTAGTAGTTAAGTCTATGTGTGGGAGATTTTTACAACTTTAGGCTAGTTTGGCTTAATACTTTGAGCGGATTCAAGGACGCTTTTCTCTAAGCATAATCTGTGGCGACATTCTGGTTACCCCTGTTGCGAGCTAGTGACTATCTTTTGCTGTCAGCCGAGTACTCAGAATTGTTTTTTGGAGTTTATATTATTGCAATTGCTCCTTGTCGTGGTAAGCGGGCTCGGTCTGTTACCTCAAAATTGTTAATTTAGGGAAAGGTATAGGGATATGAAATACACTAAAATTGCACTGCTGGTCTCATCAGCTATTTTTGCATCGACAAGCGCTTATGCGACGGGAAGCAACAACAATAACGCAGATGTCACTCAAAATGGTGACAGTAACCAAGCATATGTTCTTCAAGCCAACGAAAGTGTGAATAACACTACGACAGTCGATCAAAATGGTAGTGCGAACCAAGCATCTGTTTCGCAAACTGAAACGGCAAATGCAACGGCTGATATCGACCAAGTAGGTCAAGGTAACCGTGCTAATATTGAGCAAAATGACGAGATCAGCACCTCAACGGCAACAATCGACACTACGGGTAATGCGAACGTATCAAGCATTAGACAGCAACGTGGTACGCAGGAAGAAGCGACTGCAATCATCACTCAAAATGGTGATACTAACAACGCGACTATTTTCCAAGACAGTGCCGATGGTTCACTATCAAGCATTACTCAAAACGGTTCTGGTGATACGGCATTTATCAATAACATGGCAACAGATCATGCAAGTGCGACGATTACTCAAAATGTGGGTGGCGGTAATAACGCAACGATTCAACAAGGTGATGCTGATTATGCAACTGCAGAGTTAAACCAAACAGGCAGTGCGAACATTGGTACTATTGATCAGTTCACCAATGCTGATGATTTTGATGATAGCTCAGATTCAACAACCGCGACATTGAATCAAAATGGTGCAGGCAATAATGGTTATATTAGCCAGACAGCGATGCAAACCACGGCAAATGTTAGTCAGTTAGGCGATGCAAACATTGCCAGTGTTACTCAAACTGGTGAAGAGGCTGTAGCTAACCTTGATCAAATTGGTAATAACAACCAAGGCTTTATTAACCAACAAGCTAAAGACAGTGTAACCGCAACACAAACAGGCAATGGTAACGGCCTTTTTGCTAATCAAGCGGGTTCAGAGCATTTAGGTAATACGTTAAGCGCTAGCCAAACTGGTAACCTTAACAACATCTATGTCAATCAAACTGCGGATGCGGGGACTTCACAGTCCGCATCGATTGATCAAATTGGTAATGAAAACCAGGCAACAGTGAATCAGTCAGGTGCAGGCCAAAGCGCTAGCATCACTCAAGCAAGTGATTTAAGTGTTGTTTCGTTAAACCAGCAAGATTTTGGCAACAGCGCGACAGTTAATCAAACTGGTACTGTGCAATCTGCAATTATTACTCAGTTTGATGAATCGAACGTTGCAAACGTGACTCAAGGTGGTATGAATAACCAGCTTTCACTAACTCAGAGTGGCAGCACTGCGGGTAACGGTAATGCAGCAACAGTTAGCCAATTGGGTGACGGTGATTCAGCCATCATTACTCAACTTGGCGAAAGCAACACTGCTGTAGTAGAACAAGCAGACGACAGCTACGGTAACAGCATTAGCATCAATCAAAATGGTCTAGGTAACTTTGCAGCTGCAGGTACGCGCTTTGGTAGCGGTAGCCAAATAACGATTGACCAGCAAGGTACTCATAACGTCATCATGGGCGGTGGTAATACACCAAGTGGTTATGGTGACACCGTTGGAGCGGGTACTTGGGGACGTGATAATTTACTTATGGTTTCTCAAGACGGCACGGGTAACCGCGTTTATGCTGATGCAGCACATGATCAGTCTACTGTAGATATCTCTCAGCAAGGTGACTTCAACGAGGCATCGGTTGAATCATGGTGGGGAGAGCAAAATGATATCACTGTTGCTCAAACGGGTGAGTCTCATGTTACTGATGTGCATGTTTATGGTGGCGTAGGTAACCATGTTTCTGTGACTCAATATAATGTAAAGAACACTGCCATTGTAACGTCAACGGGCAGTCATAATAGTGCGACAATTATTCAAGGCAGCATGCCTCAGTAATGAATAACAATGACTAAAAAAGGGAGCTTCGGCTCCCTTTTTGTTGTCAGCTAATGACTCAGAACTTGCTGACTCACATTAGCTGATTAAGCCATAGTTGATTAAGCCTTAGTTGATTAAGTCTTAATTGGTTTAGCTTTGGCTGATTAAGTGTTAACTAATCAAGCGTTGGTGTTGAGGCGATGAAACAGTGAGTCTTTTAACTCTGCTCTATCATGCTTCAGTTGATTCATGGCGTCGTCATCAATAGGCGCGCCTCTTAATTCAAGTTCGCGGATCTCTTTATCTAGCGCATTGTAGTGCTTGGTATCTTTAGCAAAAGCTTCATCGGTTTGGCAAAGCTTAACAATGATATCTTGGTACTCAGGAAACTCATGCATTATTGAGTGGTTTTCGCCTAACATATCAACCCCTAAATCGTTAATGGACAGTATTGTTACAAAGCTAAGTAAAGCTAATCGTAGGATTAATTTCAAGGTTACTTGTTGAGGTTTAATACTTCTTTCACAATTAAGCTTACGTAACAACTGCTCATCTTACCTAAAATCTGGGCGATATTTGCAGCCTATTTTACGTTACAACTTACTTATTGAGCTGGCTTGGTTCTCTCGATTACACTTATTCGATTGTACGGATTGTGTCGTTAACCAAGCAGCTATTCTCGATAGAACAAGTAACATTTACAGGCCATGACCTTGACAACCTTAGCTTTAATTTTGGCGTCAACTGACTTTAAAGCCTTGGCATTGATGATTGTCATAAAGGCAGTGGATTTTAAAGCTCCTTTATTTTGATCTCCAACTAGTCGGGATCAGCTTAAGGGTTTATCTTTTAATGATAAGCACCAGAGTTGACTCACCCCATATTGAAGTAACCCAAAGGGGGACGGTGCCTTTATAAGGAAGATTGCTATGCAGATGACTCTCTCTTTTCTTGGCGCTGCGCAAGAGGTGACAGGCTCTTGTCACCTACTCAATATTGATGGTCAGCAAGTGTTGCTCGATTGCGGCCTGATCCAGGGCAGTAAGGCTGATGTGTTACGAAATCATGACCCTTTTGCTTTCACGCCGTCACAGATCCAAGCGGTGGTATTAAGCCACGCCCACATCGATCACTCTGGGCGGCTGCCCTTACTGGTAAAGTCAGGCTTTACTGGGCCTATATATAGCCATAAGGCGACGGTAGAGCTTTGTGCGGTAATGCTCAGAGACGCCGCCATGCTCCAAGCCAGAGATATAGAGAGACTCAACAAGAAGCGTGCAAGGAATGATTTACCTTTATTAGAGCCGTTATTCGATGATGGCGACGTTGACCGTGTTATGCAGCAGTTTGTGGCGCTCGATTATGGCGAGAAAGCGCAAGTGATCCCACAGCTTAAGGTGTGTTTGTCTGATGCGGGACATATTTTAGGCTCCGCTGTGGTGGAACTTTGGCTAGGTGAGGGCGAAGCGACTAAAAAACTCGTCTTTAGCGGCGATCTTGGCCGTGAAGGCATGCCGATATTAGATGACCCAAGTTTAATCGATACGGCGGATTTGGTATTGATGGAAAGCACTTACGGTAACAGGTTACACCGTAGTTGGGACGATACGCTAGAAGAGCTTAAATCAATATTTGCACGTACCATAGAGCAGAGCCGTGGCAATATTTTACTGCCTGCATTTTCAGTTGGCCGAGCCCAGGAGTTGCTCTATCTGTTTCACCTCTACGCTAAAGAGTGGGATCTGTCTCACTGGCGTATTTGTCTCGATAGCCCTATGGCAATAAAAGCGACCAAGATCTATGTCGAGAATTATAACTTAATGGATGAGGATTTTAAGCGCTTCACCCGCTTATCGCCCGGTAAGCACCCGTTACTATCGAATGTGGATTTTATCGATTCCACTGAAGAGTCAATGGAGCTCAACCATATTCACCAAGGACTGATTATTATCGCGGGCAGTGGTATGTGTAACGGTGGTCGTATTCGTTGTCATTTAGAGCATAACCTAGCTAATAGTCAGTCTGATGTGATTATTTGTGGCTATCAAGCGCAGGGGACGCCAGGACGATTGTTAGTCGATGGTGCGACAAGTTTAACCATCAGCGGCCAAAGTATTAATGTTGCAGCGAGGCTACATACGATTGGTGGGTTATCGGCTCATGCTGATCAGGCTGAACTGCTGCGCTGGTATCGACATTTTAACGACTCGCCGCCTCTTGTGCTGGTGCATGGCGAGAGTGAATCGCAGCAAGCGTTGTTGGCTGCACTTAATGAAGATGCGCACAATGCGCCAACTCACAGTGCGATAGCTGAGCAGGGAAACTGTTTAGATCTCACGCAACTGCCTAAGTTTGTTTGGTTAACGCAATAACAATAGCTTTAACAATCGATAGCTAAGAGCAGCCTTAGGGCCGCTCTTTATGTTGTTACTTTTTATTACGCTTCACAGGGTGTTTCTCTGGGGTTAAAAGTGAAGCTTAATGCCTAGTTTGGCGATCTTCGATTGCTCAACCGCTAAATCTCGACTCAATAGCAGTTTTTCTTCATCAGGCATGTCAGGGATGATTAATATAACATGGTTATCTTTAACAGCCATTTTCAACTGTACCGGTTGAGTGCTAATCCGTCCTAAGTTAACCACGATAGCTATTCGAAAGATAACGAGTAACCTGGTTATGAGTAATTTATCTTCTGGCTCCAGTAGCTCAACTCTATTTTGATTGATGCGTTTTCTATGGTTTAACACAAGTAGTGCGAGCAGGGTCTGTTGATGCTGACTAAAACCCGGAAGATCGCTATTTTCAATAATATAGCCACCATGTTTATGATGGGATCGTGAGTTAATATGGATGCCTATCTCGTGTAGTTCGGCTCCGCTTTCTAGCAACCAAAGGTAAGGCGAAATCTGCCAGTCCTCGCTGACTTGCTCAAATAGATGATTGATAGAGTGACTGACATTACTCGCCTGGACAGGATCGGCATGATAGAGCTGTGCCAAGCTGGTAACGGTGCGCTGCTTAATGCTTTTTTGTTGGCCTATTTGTGCCAGCTCGTACAAGATCCCCTCACGTAAAGCCCCTTGGGCAACTTGCATGGTATCTATGGCGAGGCGTTTGAAAAAACTGATCAATATACACAGACCAGCAGGCAGTAGCGCAATGCGTTTGGGGTCAAGATTGGGCAGGTTTATATTATCGATATGACGTGCATCTAACAGATATTGTTTGAGCGTAATTAAGCGTTCTAATGTAATGTCAGTCGGTGTTTCTTGTTGGTGATTTATCGCTTCATATATCGCTTTGACACTGCCTGAGCTTCCGAGCACTAATTGCCAGTTTCCCTTAAAATAGGCATTGGGTAGTAAAGAAAACTGCTTATCGGCTGAAGTCTGTGCGGCCTTGAAGCTGGCTTTGTCGAGTACGCCAGAAGAAAAAAAGCGCTTGTTATAACTCACACAGCCACATTTGAGGCTGGCTAATGCTGTGGCTTTTGTTTGCTTGCCTATCACAACCTCGGTCGAACCACCGCCAATATCGATAACCAAATTGCGTGTTTGCAGGCTTTGGCTATTGCTGATCCCACTGTAGATCAATCTCGCCTCTTCATGGCCCGATACAATCTCTATCGAGTAGGGGATGATCTTATAGGCGGCCTTAATAAACTGGCGGGCATTCTTAGCGACTCTAAGGGCATGGGTTGCCACCAGACGCACTCTGGGTTGTTCTAGTCCTGAAAAGCGCTGATGAAATTCAGTTAAACAAGTGAGGCCGCGCTCAATGGCTTGCTGATCTAGCTGGCCGTTGTCTGCAATACCTTCTGCGAGCTGAACCTGGCGCTTTTCTTTATGTAAGATCTGAATCGTGCCGTCTTGCTGTCTTGCAATCACTAAGTGAAAGCTATTAGAGCCCATATCGATAGCAACAAAATGGACTGAGTTGTCTTGTGGGGCCACGTTCTATTAAGCCTTCTTTTGTATGGTGTCAGTTTGCCAATAAACAAATGGCGCAGGAGAGTTCGCTAGTATTTGTGCTTGAGTTGCTTCGTAGCGTTGTAAATATTGATGAATAGCCATTTGGCTACGTACCTTTTTTCTATTACCGCGGGAGCGGTATTGATTACTTTGCTCTTGATCGACTATACGAGATTTAGTGTTATCACTTAGCTGGATATGGATGATATCGATAATCATCTTTTTGAGCGCCTGGCTATAAATTGGCGTACAAACTTCAACTCGCTCGTCAAGGTTGCGAGTCATCCAGTCAGATGAGCCTAAAAAGAGTTTCTGTTCACCATTGGCATGAAATAGCATCACGCGAGAATGCTCTAAATAGCGATCAACAATACTGTACACCTCGATATTACTACTGACTCCAGCAAGTTGCGGAATGAGTATGCACATGCCGCGAATAATCAGCTTAATGCTCACACCTGCTTGAGAGGCCTGATACAGCTTTTCGACCATGACTTTATCGACTAAATTGTTTAGCTTCAGCGTGATAGCCGCGGGCTTGCTCAGCTTAGCGCTATCAATTTCATCATCGATAAGGTTGAGCCATTGCTGCCTTGAATTAAAGGGCGATACGATTAAGTGATCAAAGTAATCTCGCTGATAGGGACGCTTAAGTAGATCAAAGACATGCTTAACCTCTCGGGCAATGGCTTGGTTAGCGGTAAACAGTGAGAAGTCAGTATAAAAACGCGCAGTACCTTCATTAAAGTTGCCTGAACCAATATGAGCGTATAGCCGAGTTTTGTCGTTTTCTTTACGGCTGATCAGGCAAAGTTTTGAGTGTACTTTTAGGCTCGGGATCCCGTGATGCACCTTAACGCCAGCCTCTGCTAAGCGTTTGGTCCAATCGATATTGGATTGTTCATCAAAGCGGGCTCTGAGTTCGATAACCGCAGTCACTTGCTTACCGTTTTGTACAGCATCGATAAGAGACTGCATGATGTGGCTGTTTTTGGCGACGCGATAAAGGTTAATCTTAATTGAATGTACAGCCGGATCGAATGCGGCTTGACGCACCAACTCAGTAAAGTGAGAGAATTTATGATACGGGTAGTTCAGTGCAATATCGCTGTGATTTATGGCGTCAAAACAGTTGTTGAAAGCATTGAATTGGCTACTTTCGATGGCGCTAAGGGTCTCATAGCTATGCTTGCGTCGACTCGATACCGGAAAGTCGATAAAGTCTTTAAAGCTGTGGTAACGCCCGCCAGGCACTAAGCATTCGGTTGAGCTGATGCTTAAGCTTCGTTTTAACATCTTTAGCATAGAGCTTGGCATGTTTCGGTCAAAAACCAGTCTTACGGGTTGTGCCTGTAAACGCTTGCGAATGGCATTACTCATTTGTTCTAACTGAGTTTTTTCAAGTTCCTCAGTAATATCAAAGTCTGCATCTCGGGTCATTTTCATTGAATAGACCTGGATGCTGTCGTAGTCAAAGAAAGGCTGGAACAGCTGGTCGATACAGTGGCGAATGATATTGTCTAGTAAGATAAAATGTCTATTCTTACTTGATTTTTCATGGGGAAGCTCAATAAAGCGAGGTAAGTTGGTATTGGGGATTTTTACAAATGCATAGCGACTCACCTCTCCCTTTTGCAAGCTTGTGCAAAGGTAAGTCGAGTCATCATCAATATGGTTAATAAGCTTATTCTGCTTGGTGATGATAAGTGGGGCGATGTGACGAATAAGCTGATCTTTAAAGTATTTATTTAGCCAGGCACTATGAAAGTCACTGAGCTGTTTCTCATTAATCAAGAAGATGTTTTCTCGTGCAAGGGCTTTCATCAAGGCATGATAAGTGTCATCGAAATGCTCCTGAAGCTTAAGCACTTTATCTTGGATCTTATTCATCAGCTTCTGGTTTTTATCTGATGCGTTGGGGTAAGCGAGTAATATTTCACGCCTCACCGCTGCCACTCTGACTTTGAAAAATTCGTCCATATTACTGGAGTAGATCCCTAAGAATCTGACCCTTTCGATTAGCGGAACAGCCTTATCACACGCTTCTTGTAATACCCGTTCGTTGAAAGATAACCAAGAGAGTTCTTTGTCGATAAATAAATCTGGATTGATTGAAGACACTGCCTATCCTATTTTGATTCAGCTTAAATACATCGTTGAGCTAATCGCGCTAGCGCATCCTGCTAGATAGATTCTTACTCCATATAACGCCAGTTTATTGAGCTTGTATGACACTTTTATTTAAATACGCCATAGATGAGCAAAACTATTGTTAGTGCAGCATGGTGCAACTTATTGGTCATATTCGCGGGTTAAGGTTGAAAATCCAGATGTAAAGCCGATGTGATGAGTGATACTCTTGCGAAACATTTCTTTCATGTTTTGAGTACCATACTTGTTGTATAAGCGATTATTCTTCCCTCTGGCTTTAGCGTGTTATCACAGCTTATTTGTCCCGGTACATGCCTCTGAAATACGGGGGGCAGAGGCTAATACTGCCAAGAGCGATACTCAGGCTGATACTACAAAGAGGGATACTCAGGCCGAAACGAATGATCAGAGCCAGGATGAAGATCCGTCGTCTCTTAGTGCTGAAGACGATCCTTGCTATAGCCAGTCGCAGATGGAAGGCACAATCGATAGGGCTTTTGATTACCTCAATACTAAGTTTTGTCAGCCTGCTATTTGGTTTGATAGCTTTTTTGTGGATGAGCGCGTCGAAGAGGATGCTAGAGCAGGCACTATAGTGCGCTGGTATAACGACTTTTCTTATTATGAAAAAGAAGGGTTTAAGTATCGGGCTAACCTTAACGCTAGATTGCATTTACCCGGTGTCACTAAACGTGTAAAGCTTATTTTGGACTCAACAGGCGAAGATGACCCTTTTGCGTTTATTAAATCTCCAAATGACAAAAATGAAAGAGACATTGGACTGAGGTACGACTGGTACGCCAAAGATCGTGTCAGTTTTAATATTAAGGCTAACTTTAAACCTAAAGTAGAAGCGCGTTGGCGCTACACTTATCCCATTTCTGACAGTACAGTGACTCGGTTAACTCAGAAGCTTTATCAGGAGAAAAAGGTGACGGGGGAGTCGACTGAATTTGATGTTGAGCATGCTTTTAACGAAACATTTGTGGGGCGCTGGAGTGCGGTAGCACAGTACGAGAGTCGTGGTAATGGTTGGGAGTTTGGTTCAAGTGCCAAGCTGTATCAATACATCAATAATAAACAAGCGCTAAGTTACCAAGCCAGCATTTATGGCGTTAATGAGCCTTATCATTATGTGAAAAATGCCAGTGTCAGCCTCACTTATCGGCAGAATGTTGCCAGGGATTGGCTATTCTATTCGATCACTCCTGAATATAATTGGAGTAAAGAGGATGAGTTTTCAGAGCGTATCAATCAATTCATCCTTACATTTTCTCTCGAAGTGCTATTCCAGAATGTGTAGCATTACTGCTACTGGGATTAACTTTGCCATTATTGTTATTGGCTAACAGTATTAATCGACACCAATAACCGCGTTGATGCTAGGCTCGGTTTTTATCTCAGCCTGTAGGACAGGGGTTGTTAGCTGCTCTGCCAAGATAATAAGACTATCGGTATAGGAAAACCCATAGCCATAGCCACCTTCAGTGCTGACGCCATTACCGAGTAGGTGAGGGTCGCTGAAGTGATCTTTAAAGACATAATCTCCAGACGTCACAGGGGTTATCTGCTGCACTTTAAAGCCATCATTATTCAAGGCTTCGATAGCTTGTTGCAGATCATCATTGAGGCGTTCGTTATCAATCTTACAGGTTGAATATTCAAAGTCAGATGTTTTCGGCTTCGCGGCCCACATCTCCTCACGCTTATCGGTTTCAATCTTGGCAAAATAGCTCTTCACTAATACTATTTTCTGTTTCATTGATGCGCCTTAGTCTGTTATTTTCGTGCAATATTTAGAGGCGTTGATAACGCGAGTCTTGTCTGTTTAACGCTACAGATTACTCTATTAGCACTAACCGGTAAATATGATTAACTCTTTATTATTCAAGGCGGTTATAGAGGGGGAATGACGGTGGGTTAGCGAAAATACTTTCACAATGTTATTGCAACGGCTATTCATTTTTGTTGATAAAGGTAGGCTTATCTTGCTAGGTAACGCTAGCTAAATCTGTGATTTGTTGAAAAAAAGTCCTGTAATTGTTATGGTTGTGTCGCGATTAATCCAGTCAAATCATGTTTTCAGCGAACTAAATAGCACGTTGAATGTTGTCATCTACCTTGGTGTCTTAAGGTATAAACCAGTGGTTATATAGCGAATAGGAAAGTACCTTATTATGTCTAATATAGTGGAACTGAATTCTCTCTCGGAGTTGAAGTTTCATATAAAAACCTTCGACGAAAAGCTTAACGAGCAGTTTTTAACGCTGCCTGTGCAAACTCTACTTAAGAGGCGCGCTAAGCATATAGACGAAATGTTGGTTGCATTATGGAAGATGTACAACCTGCATAATACCTCTATGTCACTTAATGCGGTGGGAGGATATGGTCGAAGGGCACTGCATCCAAGGTCTGATATCGATTTAGCCATTATTGTCGAGCAAGAACTGACCCCACATCAGCAAGAACAATTATCACTTTTTCTCACCCGCCTCTGGGATTTTGGTTTAGATATAGGCCAAACCGTTAGAACACTCTCTGAATCGACAGAATCAGCCCGCTCAGATATTACCATTGCCACCAACCTGCTCGATATCCGCTGTTTAGTTGGCGCCAAAAAACATGCGCAAACCATTAAAGAGCAGCTTTATCAAAATCAGCTATGGACCAGCCTGTCTTTCTACGATGCTAAAATGGCTGAGCAGCAATTAAGGCACAATAAAGCGCTAAACACCGCACTTTATTTAGAGCCCAATCTTAAGAATAACCCTGGTGGATTGCGCGATGTGCATACGATCATGTGGATTGCGCAAAAGCATTTCTCATTGGCTAATGCCAACGCCCTTAAAACCATAGGCTTTTTACAGCAAGATGAAGTGTATGAGCTGCTCGAAGCGTATGACTTCATCTGCCGTGTTAGATGGGCGCTTCACTGCGTGACACAATCGGCGCAGGATGTTTTGTTATTTGAGCATCAAGCAGGTGTGGCCGAGTTTATGCAGTTTGGCCAAGGCGATAATAGCCAGTTGGCGATCGAACGTATGATGCGTCAACTCTTTAGAGCCATGACGCGTGTGCGAGAGTTAAATCAAATTATCTGTGACTCATTTAAGCTTGATACGCTAAACGAAACCGAGCGCGGCAATCTGCAATCAATTGATAAATACTTCAGTGTTTGTAACGGACTGATTGAGGTTAAGTTTACTCAGGCGTTTATTGATAAACGCCAAGTGGTGCGGATGTTCAAGCTTATTGCTGAGAACGATAATATTGATGGCATTGCGCCGCAAACCCTTAGATTACTTAGGCAAACTCGCCGTGGTTTATTGGGTGAGTTACAAGATTATCAAGGGTGTCGTGAAGAGTTTTTAGCGATTTTGGCGCACCCTAAGGGACTGCGTAAATGTTTAGGTTTAATGCACCGTTACGGCGTACTCGCTGCGTATTGCTCACAGTGGCATGCTATTGAAGGTCAGATGCAGTTTGACATGCATAACGCTTTTACTGTGGATGAGCACACCTTTAAAGCGATCCAATATATCGATAGCTTTGCCCTCAATAAGAAAAACAGCCTTACCTATAGTATTTATCAAAATATTGGTAATCGATTCGCACTGGTATTTGCCACACTCTGTCATCACCTATCTGGGAAGCAGGCGATTGAAAACAGCGAATTAAGTGCAATTCAAGCGAAAGAGTTAGCCGAGGAACATTTGCTTAAAGCCTCGACCACAGCGCTGATTTATTGGCTAGTGGCGAATCAAGATGTACTCATTAGTGCCATTCAAACCCAAGATATTAGCGATCCTGATGTTATAAAACACTTGGCTAAATCCATTGGCTCGGAGGGTAAGCTAAACGCACTGTTTTTGTTTACCATTGCCGATATGATGGCGACCAACGAAAGCTACTGGAATGACTGGCAAGAAAGCCAGTTAACTCAACTGTATATGGCGGTTCGTGAGACGTTAAAGCAGGGGATTGAAAATATATTCGAAGTGCGAACAGTTATCCGTGAAAACCAGGCGGATGCCAAGGCTGAGTTGCTAAAACAGGGGGTTGAGGAAGATCGCCTTAATCGCTTCTGGCACAGTTTACCGAATAACTTCTTTAGTGGTAATTCGTTAGTGGATATCATTGAGATAAGCCAAGGTATTTTGGCGGGGGAAGCGGGCACGACTCGAGTGTTGGTGGGTAAAAATGGTGAAAACGGCTTTACCAGTATTTTTGTTTATACCGAGGATAGGCCTAAGCTGTTTGTTGACCTGTTTAAGACGTTAGCAAGTTCGAAGCTTAAGGTGAAAGATGCACAGATGATGCAGACTAAAAATGGTCAAGTATTGGAGATAATTAAGGTGCTAGATCATAAAGATGAGCCTATTGATGATGAGCCAAGGTTAGAGCAAATAGTTAAGCGGATCTATCGCGCTATTGACCAAAAAGACAGACCTAGAAAACTCATGACGCCAAGAGCATTGAAGAATTTCGATAGTCCTCCGGTCGTAACAGTGCTGCACACCACAAAGAAAAATAGAGCCCTACTAAAGGTAAATACCTTAGATGACCCTATTTATTTAGAGCAGATCTGTAATCTATTATCTGAACGTAACCTGAGTATCCACTCGGCGAAAATTAGTACCTTAGGGGAATGTACCGAAAATGTATTTTTGGTCTCTAACGCAGAAAACAGTTCCTTTGGTCATGATGAACAGTTAAAACTCGTGGATATTATTGAAGAAGAGATAGCCTAACCTCAGTTAAAATGCCTGATTAATTTGTGGTTAAGGCTAGGGTTAGAGTGAGAGTTAGAGTTAAGAGTTAGATGTTAGACATTAATTAAGCATTAAGCATTAAGCATTAAGCATTAAGCATTAAGCATTAAGCATTAAGCATTAAGAGTTAGGCGTTAGGAGAACGATTTGAAATTGGTTTTGTTTGATTTTGATGGCACCTTGACTCAACAAGATATGTTTACCAAATTTATCCTTTACTCTGCCACGCCTGTGCGATTAGTGCTTGGCATGGTATTTATGTCACCGCTTTATCTGCTATACAAGTTAGGTATTATCCCTGCGAGAAGGCTTCGGCCGTTTGTGAGTTTTTTTGCGTTTGCTGGCCGCAATAAACAGCAAGTTGAGGCCATAGGGCAAGTTTATGCAGATAAGATCATCCCCAGCCATATTCGACTCGATGCAATGCAAACCCTCAAGCAACATCAAGCAGATGGTGCGACCATTGTCCTCGTCTCAGCCTCACTAGATCTCTACCTTAAACCTTGGTGTCAGATGATGAATATTGAGCTTATCTGCAGCGAAATGGCCTACCATGATCAGCGCTATACTGGCTACTACAGTGCTGATGATTGCAGTTGCCATGTCAAAGCTGACAAGGTCAGTAAACAGTTTGATTTAAGCCAGTACAATATCATTTATGCTTATGGTGACACTAAAGAGGATTTAGCCATGTTGGCGCTGGCTGATAAAGCCTATATGCGGGGAGTGGAGCAGTAAAGGGGCTACTCTTGTTAGTTGTCAACGTTGTAAATATTAAAGCCCTAGTTTCTCACTAGGGCTTTTAAAAATAATGTATTAACCATTAATGGAACTTTAAAGTCTTGGATAGTGCTCTGTGGACTGTTAAGGCGCCATAAATCCGGAATATTCAACCCCGGTTAATCGAGCCATTTCAATATGCCATGTGGCTAAATCGTCCTTATTAAACTGACTCAAGTCGTCATGGCCACAAGCGCGGGCCATGACCTGCATAAGTTGCACCGAAGCGTTAAAAAAATTCTGTAATTGCTTGGCAGAGTTATCAATGTTAAGCCTTTTGCGAAGCTCAGGGTTTTGAGTCGCGATGCCAGAAGGGCAGTTGTTGGTATTACATATTCGCGCGGCAACACAGCCAATTGATTGTATTGCACTATTTGATATTGCTACACCATCGGCGCCTAAGGCGAGCGCTTTGACAAAGTCGATGGGAGTACGTATACCGCCAGTGGCAATTAACGTGACTCGACCACTCTCACCTTGCTGCTCAAGGTAACGTCTTGCTCTAGCAATCGCAGGAATAGTCGGCACACTGATATGGTTGCGAAAAATGTCAGGTGCCGCTCCGGTGCTGCCTCCTCGGCCGTCAAGTATGATGTAATCGGCACTGGCATCTAAAGCAAATTGAATATCGCGTTCGATATGGTTAGCGCTGAGCTTGAAGCCAATGGGAATACCGCCCGATACTTCTCGGACACGGTCGGCAAACCGCTTAAAGTCAGCGCTACTTTTAAGATCGGTAAAGGTAGGGGGCGAGATAGCATCAGTGCCTTCAGGTAAACCACGCACTTCAGATATTTTTCCAACATTTTTACTCGCGGGTAAGTGGCCACCAGTACCTGTTTTTGCGCCTTGGCCGCCTTTAAAGTGAAAGCTTTGCACTTGGCTCAGCAAGGCTTCTTTATAGCCAAATTTTGCGCTGGCCAGTTCATAGAAATAACGCGAGTTTTCGGCTTTCTCCTCCGCTAACATCCCTCCCTCACCAGAGCAGATCCCAGTGCCTGCGAGTTCAGCGCCACGGGCGAGTGCTATTTTGGCCTCCTCAGATAGGGCCCCAAAACTCATATCAGAAACAAACAGTGGGATGGCTAATTTAAGTGGTTTACGTGCCTGTGGGCCAATGATGAGCTCGGTTGATACTTCTATGTCTTCCATTAAAGGTTTTGTGGCCATTTGTGCCACCATCAATTGTAAATCGTCCCAGTGTGGGAGCTCGTTGCGTGGTACGCCCATCGCGGTCATTGGGCCATGGCGGCCAACTTTAGATAAGCCTTCTCGTGCCAGTAGGTGGATATATTCAAGGGTCGGCTCTGCTGGCGTATTGGTAGCCTGGGGAGGCGCGTCGCTGATAAGAGTGACTTCAGGGCCTTGTTTACCTACATCGGCTTGAACAAATTGTTCATGTGAGCCGTCGCAAAGAGGCGGATTAGCACTGTATTTACACTGACACAGATAGACTTCTTCGTTGTTATCAGCAGTGAATGCCAGAGGTGTAAACTCGGTACCAGCATGGGAACCGTCACAAAAAGGCTGGCTTTTAGAGCGACCGCAGCGACAAAAGTAGTACTCTTTTCCCTGTACTAGGGTGACTTTAGCTGGTTTGTTATCGGCAATGATAGGTTTCATTTCCCCCCCTTAAGGTGTGCACCACTAAAAATTTGACGTCGAAAGTTGCTTAAAGCATAGCCATAAATCTATTCACTTGATGTTTTTAACATGCTGATGGATTTGAATTAAGGCCTAGCTTGCGGATTAGGATGACTGCCGGCGCTCTTGATTAAGCACACTTGTTCAAGGGGGGAGTTCAAGCTTTAAATAGAAAGCTTTCTATTTAAAGCCTTGGGCCAGCAGTTAACTCAGCTTGAACATTTGATAAATCACGACTAAGTTTTTTAGCTGAGTCTTTTACTTATTCAGAGTCCACTCTTTACCACTTGCAGGATTAGCGAAAAGCTAAAGAGCCTTATAGAGTCGCTCTATATGAAGGTACCAAAATGAGCCAGTTAAAAAAGTTACTAGTCATCATCAGTGTTTTCTTTTGTGCCATGTTAAGTGCTCAAGAGCACTATGATGCTCCCTCTAAAGGCGCTAAAGATATGCCCGGGGCAAAGGGCACCTTTGCTTTTAAACCTACAGATTGGATAGCCGGTGAAACAACCTGGTGGAAAGATACCGACGGTGTGGCCCCTGATGTGGCTGGATGTCACGTGGCTACCGATATAGAAGGTAACTTAAACGGAAGAACCTTTGGAGAAGCCTGCCTTGAAAATGGCTTGCTGGTGGAGTCAAACCCAGGTAAAGATGTGCTGCACCGTCATACCGATGATACCGGTCACCCTGATGTATTTGATTGTAATGCCTGGTGTGTGGGGACGGGCAATACTAGTGGTATGTGCACCGTGGCTCAGGCTGATCCATGTGGAGCGTCTGCCGTGTGTCAGTGCCAATAAATTGCTATTGACTCGAACGTTCGCGTATCTCTGGTTGATGATGTTTTTTGAGTGATGTCTTTTGGTGACCTTTGATGACTTTGCGCTGTTAAGGCAAGGTCATTAATTGTGTCTCAGCGCTAGTATCCATCGTCATAGTATCCATAGCGGTAGCGCTCCCGGTAACGGCCTCTGCATTCATCTACTTTCTGGACCCTGTCAGTCGTGCTTAGCGCTGCTCTATATAGCTACATATACGTATAACCCAAAAGCCCTGAAAGCCTATGCTACAGGACATCGGGGCTTGTCGACTTGTTGTGTGATTAGTGAATAAATTTATTTTATTTTGTGTGAATATTTTTATATTCCAATTGCAAGTTTTGGTGTAAATTACCGCTACCTTATCTAGTTCAACTTGTATTGATAGATAGATGCCATAGTCCGGTTTAGGTCATTTCACCTAAGTCATTGTGTTGTTTATTTTGAATACTCTACTCCTCCCCAAGCCACCACCTGGCCCAAGATCTTTAGAGCATTCCGTTTTATTAAGAGATCCCATTGAATATTCTATTTTTGATGTATCCGTGGTCGACGATTGTGCCGGAGACCGACACAACGCTGCGGTTAATTCATGAGTGTGTTGCAAGGGGGCATACCGTTGCGCTTGCCACCACAAGTAATTTAACCATGCGTGACTCTGAAGCCAGTGCATTTTGCCAAGTATTCAATAAAGAGGCATCAGCGCCGAGTAACATCGTGTCTTTTTATAAGAAGGCGCGGTTTAAAACGGTTCAGTTGCCACTGGCTGGATTTGACAGCATCTTTATGCGTGCCAGCCCGCCGCTGGATCCTATCGCGCTAAACTTCCTTGATTCTGTGCGTGATGATGTGTTCATCATGAACGATATTGATGGTTTGCGTATCGCCAATAATAAGCTCTATACCGCATCATTTGATGACCCCAATAATACCTTTATTCCGGTTACTCACGTTTCGAAAACACCTGAGTATTTAGAGCAGGTGCTGCGTGAGTCAAAGACGGACAAGATGATCATGAAACCGCTAGATGGTTTTGGCGGTCAAGGGGTTATTTTAGTTGAGAAAGCGGCGCAAAAGAGTTTCCACTCACTGCTGCAGTTTTATATTAACAGTGGCAAAGGCGGCAACTACGTTATTTTACAAGAATATGTAGCGGGTGCTGAAGCTGGCGATGTGCGTATTTTAATGCTCAATGGCGAACCTATTGGTGCCATGAAGCGTGTGCCTGCAGAAGGAGAGGTTCGCTCCAACATTCATGCGGGTGGCAGTGTGGTTAAGCACACATTGACCAAGAAAGAAAAAGAGCTATGCAAGCATATTGGCCCCAAGTTAGTGCGTGATGGCTTATTTTTTGTAGGTATTGATGTTATCAGTGAAAAGTTGATTGAAGTTAACGTACAAAGCCCTGGTGGCATTATGCGTATAAACAAGCTGAATAACGTTAAGCTTCAAAAGAAAGTTATTGATTTTATTGAAAGTGTAATCAATGCCAAACAAGCATTAAACACAAGAAAAACAGAATTTAGAAAGGCGATAGAAGATGCTCACGTTATCTGAAAAAGAATGTATTACGTTAATTAATAAAGGTGAGTGTTTCCACGCTGAAGTTGAGTCTGGTTCATTTACGGTCAAGATTGATGAGTACTCGCCGTTTGTGTGTACCGCTATCCATAACGGCCATCGTCTGCGAGATGAACTGAAAAAGAACTGCAAATTAACCGATGAAGAACGTCTTTATGCTGAGGCGCCTTATACCGCAGAAATGTTGTCGTCTTTTCCTATTGTATTAGTGGGTAACGACTCACGTTTTGAATATGACTTGAACCGCCCAAAGGCGCATTCAACTCATTTTAAAACGGCCTGGGAAAAGCCATTAACCATTAAGCAGCGTAACGAAAGCCATGCAAAACATCAGTCTTTTTATAATGTACTGAGTGCATTGGTTGCGCGTTTAGAGAAGCAGTTCAAAAACAGCATTGTATTTGATGTTCACTCATATAATTACCAAAAAATTGAAGCCGATACGCCAACATTTAATATTGGAACCAGCCAGATTGATATTGAACGTTGGGGGACGACTTGCCAGAACTTTGAAAAGCAGCTGAGTAAAATTGAGTTACCGAACCTTGCTGTACGCGCAGCAAGAGATGAAGTGTTCCAAGGTCGCGGCTATCTTATCGCACATGTGAACGCGCATTTCGATAACACCTTAGTGTTGCCACTTGAAGTGAAAAAAGTGTTTATGGATGAAACCTCTGGTGAGCTATACCCATTGGTTTTAGAGGAGCTGAAAGCGGGCACTAAGCAGGCTATCTCTGAGACGGCGGCTTATTTTATGCGCCGTTTTGGTAAGCGAAAATCGGTCAGAAATGTTGACTTACTATCGTCAAGCTTACCGCCTGAGATCTTGTCGCTTGATAAGAGCCTATTTAAGCTAGCCAGTAACGTCGCCACACTGAAATATATTAACCCGATTAATATTGCCAGTGAGCGGAAAAAGTTTTTAGCCCGTAAAGGTGTCGCAGCGCCAGAGTTTAGCTATAAGCAGCTAAACCTAAACCCATATCAGTTCCGCGAGCAACTATATAAGCTGCCAGTGGCCAATATTATGGATGCGGATATTCAACAGCTTTATCGCCATGTGATTGATAACTTAGCAACAAAAATTGATCTGTTATGCTCTATTGGCACTGACGAGTTTGTTTATAACTCGCTTAAGTATTACGGTCAGCCAGATAAAGATGATATTGCTAATGCTGAGTTCTTACTGCGAGCACCCGATCTTGAAGGTGATGACGAAGAGGCCATTTATGATTCTGCCTATGCGGTGAACTCATTCCAACAGCAAGCGGATGAATGGGGTCTTAAGTGTAAGGTTGAAAAGTCATCGCGTATTGTTGCTAAGGCGATGGTAAACAATGAGCGTGGTAGCTTGTTAATCAACAAAGATGCCATGTTTACTAGCAAAGAGTTGATTGCGTTTGCCTACCATGAGCTGGGCGTGCATATGCTGACCACTGTTAATGCTCGCCGCCAAAAGTTAAGGGTGTTGTCCTTAGGGCTTGTGGGTAACACCCATACTCAAGAAGGTGTGGCAATTTACAGTGAGTATTGCTCGGGCAACTTGACCTTAAATCGCCTTAAGATCTTGGCATTGCGAGTTATTGCGGTGAATCTGATGTTAGAGCAGCGTGATTTCTCTATGACCTTTGAAACGCTTAAGCGTGAATATGGTCAAACAACAGAGCAAGCCTTTACCTTAACCACACGTGTTTACCGTGGCGGTGGATTAACTAAAGATTTCCTTTACTTAAAAGGCTTTAGAGATATCGTTAACTTAAGCAAAACCACGTCGTTAGATAACTTACTAGCAGGTAAAGCGGGTACGCTTGATTTACCGATTATCAACGAAATGGTTGAGCGTAATATGTTAGAGCGTCCAATCCCGTTATTTGAGCTTAAGCATAAATCGACACCTGAGACAGCCGTGATCGACTACCTTATATCGGCAATCCGCTAATACAAGCTAGAGTGTTAATAAAGCGCCTTGTTACTCACGTAACAGGGCGTTTTTTATTGCCTATTCGGTACCATTTATAAGTAAGTTGTACCTGGCAGACCGTTTGAGTTTATTGCTAAAACTATTCTCTACAGCCTCATAAAGCGTTATGGTTTGGTATAACATCAAATGACCAAAGGAAGGGATGACGATGAAAATATGCCAACGAATAAGCGCGTTGATGTTAACGCTTGTCGCGGTAACTAGCCTTCAGGCATTTGAGGTTGAAAAGGTTGCTAGTGGACTGGGCACTCCGTGGGGCTTGGCTTACATTGATACTAACACTATGCTCGTTACCCAAAGAGATGGGGCGATTAAACAGTTGGACCTTAAAACAGGGCAGCATAAGACCTTGCTTGAGCCTGCCAATGTTTGGGCAGAAGGTCAGGGTGGTCTGCTTGATATCGCACTCTCTCCTTTCGAAGCGAATAAAATTTACTTTACTTACAGTAAAGATATTCAAGGTGAGGGCGCCACCACACTAGCAAGTGCGATATATAAAGACGGAAAATTGTCTGCCTGGCAAGATGTGTTTGTATCAAACTCCCGCTCAGATACCGGCAGGCACTTTGGTAGCCGAATTACCTTTGATAATAACAGTATTTACTTTTCCATTGGCGATCGCGGTGTACGCGATAACGGCCAGAACACAACAACTCATGCTGGTGCTATCTTACGCCTAAGCCCCGATGGCACAGTGCCAAGTGATAACCCATTTATCGATAATGCAACGGTGCTTGATGAGATCTGGAGCTACGGACACCGCAATCCACAAGGCTTATTCTTTGATGCTGATAGCCAAAATCTGTGGTCAATTGAGCATGGACCCCGCGGCGGCGATGAGCTTAACCTTATTAAAAAGGGCGCAAATTATGGCTGGCCAATAACCTCACACGGTAAAGAGTATTGGGGGCCGCTTAGTGTTGGCGACGGTAAATTAAAAGAAGGGGTTGAACCACCAGTTAAGGTGTATATCCCCTCTATCGCACCCGGTAGTTTAGTGCTTTATCGAGGCGATAAATTTCCGCCGTTAAAGGGGAAGCTGCTAGCTGGCGCATTGAAGCTAACTCACATCAATGTGATTAGCATTAATGATGCTGATGAGGCTATTGCAGAGCAGCGAATAATGTCAGAGCTTGGCGAGCGGATTCGTGATATTGAAGTCTCGCCCAAAGGCGATATCTATTTCAGTACTGATAGCGGTAATATTTATAAGCTTAAAAGATAGGTGCTAGGAAAAGCTAAGAAAGGTCCTAGGTCCTAGAAAAGTCGGAAAAGCTAAGGCGGACGGCCTGCGGTCTTGCGTACGTGACTGCGTCACTTACGGAACGGGTTGAAAAGCTAAGAAAGGTCCTAGGTCCTAGGTCCTAGGAAAGTCGGAAAAGCGGTGGCTGTTGTAGGTCGGGCTTTAGCCCGTCAAGCTTGTGCTTTTCCTAGCAGGGCGAAGCCCGTCCTCGCAGCGAAGCGTCCTAGGTTCTAGGGCCTATGCTCTAACCTTAAGTTTTGTACAACACTTTAGTTACGTGATCATTGCCAGTAACTTGGTTGATTTATGTTCTGTACAACACTTTTATCACATGCCAACCGAACTTGGTCTTAACCAAGTGTGGAGTGATTAACTCGCCAGTAAAACAAACCTTATCAAATTGCGGCACCATCTGGCCTTTCTTAAATTCGCCTAAGCTACCGCCTTTCTTACCCGATGGGCAGGTTGAGTGCTTCTTGGCTAGTACGTCAAACTTAGCCCCTTTATTGAGCTGCTTAATAATATCTTCGGCAAGTGTTTGGTGTTTCACCAAAATGTGTAATGCGGCTGCAGTGCGCGCCATCTTAAGGCCTATATAATTTGAAACTAATGGGCGAGATTATATCGTTTATGGCGTGTCTTAGGCTAGCGTTAAGCTAAAGTGACGCTGATATACGCATTCGTGTGTCGTTATTGGTTGCTCTATAATGATGGCCTTAAAGTCACATAACAGTCTCAGCTGGGAATCGATAAGTGTTAAAAAGCCGCAGTTATAAACGTATAGGTCCAGATTATCGGTTCGATGAGCAAGTGAGTTTTGTTGATATCAAACAGGTATTCGGTCTTGGTCATATTCGCCTTGGTAAGTGGGTTGAAAACGAGGAGCGGGATAAAGCGGCTAACCTGATTTTTGATTCGTTAGCAGATTTGGCGTTTATCTTAAAACTCCCTCCTAAAGCAATCGGCCTGCGCGAAACCTTAAACCTCGCTTTTGGTAGTGGTGGTCAAAAAGGCGTACAGGCCCATTATGCGCCGCACCGGTGTGAGTTAGCACTGGCCAAAAATGCAGGAGCTGGGGCGCTTGCCCATGAATTCTGGCATGCGTTTGACCATTATATTGCGCCAAAATCCTACCATACGTCACCACGGGGGATCTCCTTTGCTAGCCACAGTTGGATAGCCGATGTTAAACCGATAAAGCATCCGTTGAATCAGCGTTTAGAGCGGGTATTTGAGGTGACGATGCTTTCTGATAATGGCAACGATGGCCATGACTATGTTAGTCGGGCAATTGTGCTCGATAAGCAGTACGGTACTCAGTATTTTTCGCGGCCAACCGAGTTAATGGCGCGGGCCTTTGAGAGCTGCATTGAGTCTTATCAAGAGATTTGTAACCCTTACTTGGTTGATGAAACCTTAAAGTCGTCCTTATTTGATGCTGGAGGTTACCCAAGTATTGAGCATAGAGCGCAGATTTTTAATGCGCTCATCGCTTATTTTGAGCCTTTAGGTGATGCGATAGGGCGAGAGTCGCAGTCATCTTAAATCAGAGAAGCTAACGAAAAGCTGGTGGCTTTTCGTTAGCTTAATGGTGTTAAAACGTGACTGAGTAGTTTGCGTCTTGTGGGGGCGTCATTGCGATATCGGTAATCGTTGTTGTACCTAAGCTATAGGGGGCAATTTTAGCGGCAATTTTGTTAGCGCCATTAGAGAGTGCGAATTGATGGAAACTCTGACCGTTACACACGAGTTTTGGAAACACTCTGCGCTTGTTGATTTTATGTTCCTGCATGGTTCTGTTATACAAAAAGAGGTTGTTATTTAAGCCTGTTTTACAGACTGCGATGAGTGTTTTCTCTAAATTAGGTTCCATTGCGGCTGATGCATTAAAAGTGATTGAGGTCAGTATAATCGCGGTTAATGTAATCATTTTCTTCATCGGTTGCTCCTTGCGTGGGGGACTTAAAAAGACTTTAAGTTATGCGTTTGCATGGAGCTATTTAAGCGCAAGCTGATGATAAATGATGTGTTAACTTTGTATACAAGTGTATCTTTATCTTATTCTCAATTCAGTTGATGTCTGCAGGTAACAACATGTGTATGTGGCGCAAATATGCATACATTTGGCGACATAACGAGACTTTAAAAACAAAAAAGCCCGCAATAAGCGAGCTTTTCAATCTTAATAAAAGTGAAGAATGCTTGTTAAGCGTTCTTCACTTTCCAGTTAACTTCTTCACCGGCGAAGAATGGCACGATTGGATTACCGTTTGGCAAGATGATTTCGCTCGGAACCGTCCATTTCTCTTTCACTAGCGTCACCGTGCTGGTGTTGCGAGCAAGGCCATAGAAGTCAGGGCCATGCTTACTGGCAAAGCCTTCAAGTTTATCTAGTGCACCTAAGTCATCAAAGACCTGTGCATATAGCTCTAATGCACTCCACGCGCTATAACAACCGGCGCAGCCACAAGCTGACTCTTTGCGGTGCTTCTCGTGCGGCGCGGAGTCGGTGCCTAAGAAGAACTTACTTGAGCCTGTTGCAACCGCAGCGCGAAGCGCTTCTTGGTGGGTGCTGCGCTTAAGAACTGGCAAGCAGAAGTTATGTGGGCGAACGCCACCTACAAGCAAGTCATTACGGTTAAGTAATAAATGCTGCGGGGTAATCGTTGCCGCCACATTGTCCGCTGCTGACATAACAAAGTCAGCCGCATCTTTAGTGGTGATGTGTTCAAATACCACTTTTAGGCTTGGGAAAGAGGCAACGATGCGGGCAAGGTAGCGCTCAATAAATATGGCTTCACGGTCGAAAATATCGATATGCGATTCAGTGACTTCACCGTGTACCAATAGCAACATACCGTGTTTAGCCATGGCTTCAAATACAGGGAACAGCGCATCAAGCGTTTTGACAGCCGCGTCTGAGTTGGTGGTTGCACCTGCAGGGTAAAGCTTTGCAGCAACAACGCCGGCAGCTTTAGCATCAATGATGTCTTGCTCTGTGGTGTTGTTGGTCAAGAAGATGGTCATAAGCGGTTCAAAAGTCGAACCTGTTGGGCGCGCAGCCAAAATACGTTCACGATACTCAGTTACCATCTTCGCATCGGTGACAGGTGGTAAAAGGTTAGGCATAACAATCGCACGTTGAAACAGGCGCGCTGTTGCGGGAACCGTTTCTTGTAACATATCGCCATCGCGAAAATGTAGGTGCCAATCGTCAGGGGTAAGTAGGGTGATCTGCGTCATTTGGGGTTCCTAAGCGTTTACGACAAAGTAACTGGCTTTTTCAGCCTTTTCTTAGGCCGGTATTGTGCCTGAAATCGCGGCCGCTTAATAGCTGAACCTCTATAAGAGTCGATAAATACTGACCATTTTAAAATGAGCGCTTGTGCAATTTTGGCTGCTTGCGATAATCCAGCTTAGTATTGGGGTGCTGTAAGTCCTCTTGGAGCTAATACTGGGGCTAACTACAGTAAGTCGTCTCGGCGCTAATGCTGGGGCTAGTACAATGAGTCCTCTTTGCGCTAATACAGGGGCTAGTACGGTGAGTCGTATTGTAAAAAAGTACAGTAAAAATATTGGGTGATAACTAAGTAACATGCGTTTAGACAAATTTATCTGTAAAAGTACCGATCTCAGTCGTGCTCAGGCTAGCGATTGTATTGAGCGCGCTGAAATTAGCGTCAATGGCGAGACCATCACGGATGTGGCTTTTCAGGTACATGAAAGCAATGAGATCCGCTATCAAGGGGGCAGATTAGTGGCGCGGCCATCGCGTTACATCATGCTGCATAAACCTATGCATACGCTAAGCTCGAATGTGGATGGCGATTATCCAAGCCTGTTTAACTGTATTAAGCTCGAAAGAGTGGAAGATTTACACATTGTAGGTAGGCTTGATGCCGACACGACAGGCTTAGTGCTACTGACCGATGACGGTCGTTGGTCGTTTGATATTATCAGACCCGACAAACAGTGTGAAAAGACCTACCGAGTGACCTTAAGAGACCCAGTTGCCGAAGACGTTGCTGAAAAGTTTAAACAGGGTGTGCAATTGCAAAATGAAAAGGCGCTAACACTCCCAGCGAAGCTTGAGATTGTCACGCCTAAAGAGGTGTTACTTACCATTACCGAGGGCAAGTATCATCAGGTGAAGCGGATGTTTGCCGCAGTGGGGAATCGCGTCAACGGCTTGCATCGTGAGCAGATAGGCGAGCTTAAACTCGATGTTGAGCTGGGGCTGTGGCGCTATCTGAGCGAGGTTGAAGTTAAGCAATTGTCGACGCCAACGCCGACATAGCCCTTAAAGCAATAGTCTGCTAAGTAACCACTTGGCTCAAACTTAAACTCACTGGGCACCAGCTTCATTTAGTGATTAGTCTGTCCAGTGCAGTACATTGTGAATGATTGACCAACGCGGCTCTACTTTTTTAGCGCCTTTACCTAGCATCCAATAATCGTAAATAGCTGCTTGGGTACCATCAACTTTACGTAAGCGCTGCCAATTATTGATGTAGTTGAGCAGCGACTGGTTATATTGTGCGACCGCGTACGCCACAGGATAATGTGTTTTATTTTCCAGCAGTGCAATACCGTAGCCCGGGAAGAACAAGGTCCAGGCTGAGCCTGCCTGGGCACTGATCACTACCGCATCATATTTGTGTTTTTTCTGCCTAAAGAAGTCTTTGTAGCCTTCAATTTTTACAAACTTGAGGTTGGGGGCGAAACGCCTAGCCTCTTCGATAGCATCGCTATGTTCAACATAAGCTATGGTCATGCCCTGCATCTGTTTAATTTTTTCGTTACTCTTAAAGTCGTTCA
This sequence comes from Shewanella sp. 125m-1, assembly GCF_052977065.1. NCBI lineage: Bacteria > Pseudomonadati > Pseudomonadota > Gammaproteobacteria > Alteromonadales > Shewanellaceae > Shewanella > Shewanella sp. 125m-1. The sequence goes on along the minus strand of NZ_JBRILT010000011.1, from coordinate 64,787 downwards.
CCAAATAGTCTTTAGTCGCTATAGCAAGGTTAAGCTCAAGCACTGGGTTAGCGTAACTTAAGGCATCCATCTGCTCGATGTCCATGGCAAGGCCTGACATGGCAATATCAAAAAAACCCGCTTTTAGAGAGGCGACCAGTTGGTCTTTTTTAAAGGGAATAAATTCAATTTTCACCTTTAAGTCTTCTGCAAGTTTCGTCGCCATAGCGGTATCAAACCCGACTAAGTGTCCAGCATTGTTGTAATAACTAAAGGGCACGTTACTTGGGATATAACCCACTCTGAGGGTGCCCGCATCTCGAATCGCTTGTACCCCTCGGATGGGGGTTGCGGGAGTTTGGCCTACAATCGGGAACTGTTTTTTTACTTTGGTCGGTACTTTATCGGCCACCTGCATGTTGGCGATAACGCCACTGGTGATCTCTGGGCTATGAATAAACATCCCCATGCCGACACGGCAAACTAATAAGGTTGCAAACACACTGATACCAATGCCTAAACTCATCTTCAATAGTTGCGGTGGGCGTATTTTGAGTGATTTTTGAAACAGCGATGCCGTTAATAAGGTGAGTGCAAACAGGTTCATTACCGCCGCAATAGAATTAAATTTACCTGTGATAAAGCCAGACATGACAAATAACTGGAATAGATCAGTTGGGAGTTTAACTAAGTCGAGCATAAACGGAATGGCCACATAGACACTGCCAAATAGCGCTAATAGCCCACTGATAGAAAGCGAAGGGATACTGGTAATATCAACAGGAGTACCATTAAACCAACCTGCAAAATAGATAAACATAATAACGGTGAGCTTACCGATATTAGGGAAGGTAAAGGCGATAGGCACCAAAATTTCAATCAAGGTGGCGCCGTCTTCGCATAAGTCGTCGTGCTCGCGCATCACCTGCTTACACTCTTCAACAATCACCGGGATTACGATGAAGATGTTACCGGTAGCAAAAGCGGTGACTAGGCTCGACTTTGAAATTCGCAGTGCTTGAGCAAAGGTAATGGGCGTCAACGAAGCTACAATCCAGGGCAATACCCAAAATGTGAGTAGCAAACACAGCACAAAGTAGCTGATAAGGTAAACCTGCATACTGGCAAACTCATCGACTCCCATGGTGCCTGCTGCCGAGGCCGACATAGCAAAAATACCGATAGGTAGAATTTTCACTAGACCTTGAGTAATGCGCGAAAAAATTTCTGAGCTGGTATGCATAAAGGTCAGTATTTGCTGCTTATGCTCGCCTTGCATGCCGATAAGCGCAAGCCCCATAGCGATGCTAAATACCACCATGGCAGGTACATAACCATCAGCCATGGACTCAAAGGGATTAGAGGGAATATACAGCTTGAAATAATCGATTGGTGTAACAGGTTCAATGCTGCTGGTACTAAAGAAGGAGGCCGATTCGATAACGGGGAAAGACAGCGGCATTAAAGCAATCATTACAATCGCTAATAGCCAAAGCAGCAACATGATAAGACCGGCGCGGCTAAAAATAAGTTTGGCTGTATTTTTTTGCAGTTTACCAATACCGCCAACGAGTGACACAACGATATAGGGCAGTACCGTCATCTGCATCAGCAAGATCACCCCTGTGCCTATGGTCGCCATCCAAGCGATGGATTCCCCGAAAAACAGCCCCACGGCAAAACCAACAAACATGGCCACTAACATCTGGGTTGAGCTGGACATTGCAAGAGCTTTCTTTAGCACGCACATCACCTAAGTAGTTTGAGATCCCAGTGGAAAGATTTTTAGCACAGTTAAAAAGAAGCGTTAACTGTGACTGGGAAATGTTATTTATTATAAGTTCGGTATTGGTTTACTTTAAAGTAATAAATTTAAAATTTGGGCATAAAGGTTAACATTAGCAGCGGGTTAAGTGTTTAGCCGCTAAGTCGATAAATGCCCTGACTTTAGGCGATAAGTGTTTACGGCTCGGGTAAACGACAAAAACATCGATATCGGAATTAGGCAAGTGTTCAAATAAAATCTCTAACTGATCACTTTCAAGCGCATCTCGCATATAGAAACTCGGTAAACGAGTGATACCATGACCCGCCAGTGCCATATCCAGCTGCATATCACCATTGTTGCAGAGTATTTTTGGGCGAATATCAACGACAAAATGTTTGCCGTCATGATCAATATAATCCCAGCGGCTTGGCTGCTTATGATTGGAGTAGCAGATGCCGTAGTGTGTTTCTAATTCTCTGGGATGGTGGGGTTTTCCGTGGCGTGAAATATACGCTTTCGACGCCACAGTGTAGGCTTTGCAGCTATAAAGTTTGCGGCAAATAAGGCTCGACTCTTCAAGGTGTGCTGATGCTCTAATGGCTAAATCATAACCGTCGGCAATCACATCGGTGCGTTTATCGCTTAAATCTAAGTCTAAACTTACATTGGGGTATCGCTGCAGGTATTCAGAAATAATGGGCTTAAGGTAGTTTTGCGCAAAGCCGACCGGGCAACTTAATTTAAGTACACCGCGGGGGCTGACATCGTGTTGAGTGACCAAGCCCACCGCCTGTTCGGCATCAATTATTAACTGTAAGCACTGCTGATAGTAAGCCTCTCCCTCGGGTGTTAAGCCGATAGAGCGGGTGGTTCTATTGAGTAGCCTGACCCCAAGTCGAGCTTCAAGCTTATTGACCTCTTTACTCACATAAGAGGTAGAGTGACCTAAAGCCTCTGCCGCGGCTGAGAAGCCAGCACTTTTTACGACTTGGACAAATATTACAATTCCATCAAATAGTTTATTTATAGTCATATCCCCCTTAATTAAAAGCCATATGGAAATAGTAAATATCTTTTGAGGTTATTAATCTTTATTTGTCATCAATATACACTGCTCTACATCGAGTTGTCGTTCTAAACTTAACCTTTGCTTAATTGTGAGCACGGTACTTGAACCCAACGCAATTTGCAGAGTTAACTGCAGTCACTGAATATGAGAGTCCTATTATGAAACTATTAGCCTTTGCAGCTAGCAGCAGCACTAAGTCAATCAACAAGCAACTTGCAACCTATGCAGCATCATTAGTGCAGGGAGCTGAGGTTGAAATTCTTGATATTAACGATTATGAGATGCCACTTTTTAGTCAGGACCGAGAAGAAGAGCTTGGTCACCCAGAGCTGGCGCAGCAGTTTTTTGCCAAGATTGGTGAAGCCGACGCCATTATTATCTCTTTTGCTGAGCATAATGGTTCATACACTGCCGCTTATAAAAACCTGTTTGACTGGACATCACGTATCGACATGAAAGTGTTTCAAAACAAGCCAATGCTATTACTTGCTACCTCTCCGGGGCCGGGCGGTGCATCAAGCGTATTAGCTGCAGCTTCAGGATCTGCGCCATACTTTGCTGCAGATGTCAGGGCAACGCTCTCAGTGCCAAGCTTTTTTGATAACTTCGATATGGAAACGCAAGTGTTGAGAAATCCTGAACTTGTAGCGGCGTTGAAAGAAGCGGTCGTTTTATTGAAATAAGTTAAAGTTTAAATAAGCTAAGGTTTAAATAAACAAGGGTTGAGGTGTGACCTATTGATATCATTATTTTTTAACCGATAAAAGCGCCAGCTGCTGGCGCTTTTATCGGTTTAGCTATTTTTTATCACATCACATGTATATCGCGAGATTCTTTATCAGAGCTCGTTTAAGTGATAACCGCTTGTTTAAGGCGTAACTTTGATGCGCTCAACGTCAGTCGCTGGTGGATCAATCATAAAGTCGAGCTGTACCTTTGCCTGTTTAAGGCCTTTACTGCTTTCACTGTACTGCCACTGCTTAAGTGCAGTTGTCGCAGAGCTATCAAATACCCCTTCAGGTGATGACTTAACAACGCTGACATTGCTAACCGCACCACTTGGGCTGATATCAAACTGTAAGACAACAAAACCACTTTGGTGAGCGTTAGCTGCCTCAATAGGATACTTAGGCTCGATACGGATTGTTGGGTGAACAGCGTCATGGTTGTGATCGCCGGCCTGCACCTGCTGATTGAGCAGCAAGCCACTGATCCCTAATGCGATAGTCAAACCGATAATGGCAAAACCGCTCTGACCTTGTTGAAATGTCTTCATTTGCATAATACGCTCCTTGAGTATGTTTTTATTTCCATAATGTGTGTGTAGCAGGCCGTGATGAGCTTGCTGGGAGTAGGCTAACAGCACTTGGCTATAGCAGATCTTTTGTTGTTTATTCAATGATTGAGTGACAAAGGCGTCACAGGCTAACTCTTGATCATCTCTAAAGCGTCGATAAGCGAGCCAACAAATAGGATTAAACCAGAACAGGCTGAGTGCGCTGTAGGCCAATAAATTACTGAGCAGATCTCGGCGCTGGTGGTGGTATTGCTCATGGGCGATAATCGATTGCTGCTCATCGGCGTTAAGCTGAATAAAATTAGAGGGCAGTATGATTTTCGGGTTAATGACCCCGACGAGCATAGGTGATTGCACACCGGGGTGGCTATAGGTCGGTAAGTTGGCGCCAGTGTGATGGACTCTAGTCGCAGTGCTTAATATGCGAGTTAAAGCTATCGCTTGTAGGCTGAGCAGAGTCACCATAGCCGCAATGCCAACTAACCATATCGACAGCGCAATCTTGGCGTAATCGCTGGTTTGAACTGTAGCCATAGCTTTGCTAGCGATAACACTATAGTGAGCGAATTGTTCTGCCTGGGCTGCAGCAAGAGTGTTGGGCATGCTTGCGATTAACGCAGAGCTTATCAGTAAAGCGGGAACTGCTAACCATAGCTGGTAGGTTTTACGTGCCCCCAATCGCTGCTGTAAAAAGCGGTGGCTTATGAGTAAACCACCACAAACAAGAGTAAGTAACAGGGTTTGCTGTGCCATCCATAGCATCATGATTTGTTGTCCTTTTGCCAGGTATCAATCAGTTGTTGTAATTCGGCCACGTCTTCGGCGCTGAGCTTGTTTTGCTTGGCAAAACCGGCCACTAAGGGAGCGACGCGACCAGAGAATAAGCGCTCGATGAAAGACTCACTCTCTTTAAGCTGGTATTCACTCTGTTCGATGAGAGGGAAGTAAAGATATGAGCGGCCCTGCTTGTCAAAGCCAATGGCTTGTTTTTTTACTAGGCGGTTAAGTAGCGTCTTGACCGTTTTTTCGTGCCAGTCATTGCTGCGAGATAATTCACTGATGACATCGTTAGCACTCATTGGCGATGATTGCCAAAGGATATTGAGCACACACAGCTCGGCATTACTGATTTCTTTCATAGTAAAACCTCTTTCATAGTAAAACCTTTTTCATAGTTGCTCTCTTTCAAAGTCGGCCTCTTTCAAAGTCATCCTTTGCTGAATGTTCTTTACGATTACAGCTGTAATGTATATTTAAGATTACAAATGTAATTGTATTGCGCAAGTACTTTTTGGTGTTTTTTTGTTCTAGATTAGCTGTCGGTATATAAGCTATTGTTAAATATGGAAGGGCGGAGGTGATAGCCATTGAAGATGACTGTGCATTTATGCGGATTCAATTTAATGACTTTTTAAGTACCACTTTGACAGATGCACAGATAGAATATCTGTTCATAAAAGTACCCCCAACAAGGATTGTAAAGGTATGACGTCATTATCTCCGCGCATGGCAGCAGGCCTGTTATGTGTAATATTTCTAGCTTTTCCATCATACGGTTTAAGTGATGAAGCGGTTACAGCGCACGTCGATAAAACTCCCAAGCAACTAGCGATTTTTAGTCAAACATTTAATTTTAGTTTGCCGTTAGACTGGAAACTCGCTTATTCAAATCAACAAGAGACGATGTTCTCTGCTGAGTTTGTTCCCGCTTCTCAAGCGTTACAAACCTGGTCATCTATGCTGTGTGTGCAAGGGTTTAAAGGGATCGCTGAAGATGTGAGCCCACAAAAATTTTTAGAGACTATGGCAGAGGTATACTTCGACAGTTGCCAAGGGGAAACGGTGTTTGAAACCTTGCAAAGTGAGCCACTCAACGGCCATGAAGCTGCAAGCGCGATTATCGGCTGCACTAAGATGCCCAACTCTCATATTAAGTCGGTAGCAGGTATTGCTTATGATGAGGTGCAAACTCTAGGAGAGATTGGCCATTACACCGCTATCAGGGGGAAACTGGATCTGTATTTAATTCATAAATCGATTCGTGGTGACGCATTTAGCAAAGAAAATCCTCCCATCAAAGCGCAAAATCAGCAAGAGTTTTTATCTAGTATTACCCCTCTGAGCTTGTATTAAAGGCTTGGTAGACTCAATGTGATAATTATATGTTGCTGATATTAATGTGAAACATTAGATCGCTAGGTACAAGGTGAATATTCCTCGGCTTAAATACGGGTTTTAAGTGGTGTTAAGTTAGACATTTAACCGTATAGACGTCTATAATGCGCGGCACTCTTGATAGTGATATTTGTTCACTTTTGAGTAACAAAAACTTATAACGATATTTAGTCAACTTTATTGGTGCCTCAGGTTACGGCTGTAACTTAGGGATAATCGGGAAGTCAGTTAAATTCTGACACTGCCCCCGCAACGGTGAATGGTGAGAGACAAGTGCGCCTTAATGGATAGGTGTTGAAAGCTTGTATTCGGGTATTAATACGTTAATACAGAACCTAAGTCCGGAGACCGGCCAGCAAAGTGATTTCGATGATTTCGGCGGGCAGATCTCGAAATGCGGCAATTAAACGAACCAATAAACGAGTGATTTTTTTCATTTATGGGTCGTGTCACCGTGACGTATTTGCCCCGTTTTCCTTTAGGAGTAAAAAGGTAAATGGGAACACAACCATCAAAAATCGCACTACTAGTCAGTAGTCTTGTTAGCTTATCAGCCTTTTCAGTTTCGGCCGAAGAAGTCGCATCTCACTTAGCAAATGTTGATGAAACGATTACCGTAACCGGTTCTCGTTTTGATAGAAGCGCCGATCAGCAGCTAACCGTCATTAATACCATTGAACGTGAAGAGATAGCGCGTCTTAATCCAAAGTCTGTGGCTGACGTATTAGAAACACTTCCGGGTGTTAGTGTATCGCGCAATGGCGGTGCGGGTCAGGCAACATCTGTCAGTATTCGCGGCAGTAACTCCAACCATGTATTAGTCCTAATCGATGGCGTTAAAGTCGGCTCTGCCACATTAGGTACAGTTAGCTTTAACAGTTTATCACCTGAAAATATTGAGCGAATCGAAGTCCTAAAAGGACCTCGAGCGTCTGTGTGGGGCAGTGATGCTATTGGCGGCGTCATTCAGATTTTTACTCGCCAACTCAAGGGCGGTGAATGGTTTGCGGGTGCTGAATATGGCAGCAATGAATATATTCGCGGCTCATTTGGCGCAGGTATGACCCATGGCGATGGTAGTACAACACTGAGCGTTAACCATGAGCAATCAGAAGGTTATGATGTATATAACGGCGCAGAGGTTGAAAATGATGATGATGGTTATAAGCGCAACGCGCTTTCAGTAAACGGCTCTCAGCAAATTAATCAAAACTGGCAAGCACTTTGGACCGGACAATACGATAAAGGTAACACTCAGTACGACGATATCTATGCCTCAGGTTCGGCAGATGAGTCAGACTATGAGAATTACTTTTGGGATCTTGCTACGCAATACAGTAATGACCGATTTACCAGCAAATTAGCCTTAAGCCAGTCTCGCGATTCAAACGAGAACTTTCGTGGTAACGATATCAGTGTGCCAATATCTGAGTTTGAAACCAAACGCGATCAGGTCAATTGGAGTAACCAATACCTAGCGGCAAGCGACTTGACCCTGACGGGCGGTGTCGATTGGTCAAATGAGTCTGTTAAGGGCGATTATGCCCAAGATGAGCGAGATATCTTAGGTGTCTACGCCTTAGTGCAAAAGCAGTGGAGCAATATACTGGCTGAAGTTGCGGTGCGTTATGATGATGTGGAAAATATCGACAGCGAAGTTTCATATAACGCTAGTCTCGCATATCAGTTTAATGCTCAATGGAGTTTGGCCGCGACAACGGGTACGGCCTTTAAAGTGCCAACCTTTAACGACCTGTACTGGCCAGGTTCTGGTAACGCAGAGTTGCTCTCAGAAACCGCTGAGAGTTACGATCTAACGCTGCATTTTAATGCTAAAGATGTGCGTGCTTATATCAGTGTATTTAAAAATACTATCGATAATCTGATTGCTTGGGCCCCTACGGGTGAGAAAGACGATTATGGTTGGGATATCTGGAAGCCTGCGAATATCAATGAAGCTGAGATCAGCGGTATCGAACTGTCTGCTAATTTCCAGTTATTGAGCCTTGAGCACCAACTGGGTTATACCTATCTGGATGCTGAGAATAAACAAACAGGTGAGCAGCTTGTTGGCCGTAGCGAGAATGAGTTTAACTATATGCTGAGCTATAGCTGGCAACGTTTTGATCTCTTGGCTAACTACCATTATCAAGGTAAGCGTTATGCTGGTTATGATGCGTTTTTGGATGCCTATCATAAAGTTGATTTAAGTGTGGGTTATCAGCTCGATGATGCTTGGAGCTTACGTTTAAAAGCGAACAACATCTTTGACGCAGAGATTATCTCCGCTCAAAACTACTTTAGCCCTGGTAGAGAGCTATTTTTGAGTGTTAGCTATCAAGCATTCTAGTTTTTTGTGACATATTTAAAATGATATGCGTACTTAAGTCAGACCTTGTGTCTGGCTTTTTTTATGTTATTTTTTGGCTACAGCCTCAAGTTAAAAGTTATTGATGAAACCATTATTTAAGCGTCGCCCTATTGTCCTATTGCTCGTTAGTTGCGCACTGCTGTTATTGCAAGCTTGCTCTGGGGCGAGTATTCCGCCCTTATCAGATAATGCACGGATATTAGCTTTTGGCGATAGCCTTACCTATGGCGTTGGCGCGTCGAAGGGCCAAGACTACCCTAGCCAGCTTGCTTCTCTTAGTGGTTTTGAGGTGATTAATGCGGGCGTATCGGGCGAGACAACAACGGGTGGTGCAGCACGTTTAGCTTCGTTATTAGATAAGCATTCACCAGAGCTATTAATCTTGTTAGAGGGCGGTAATGACTTCTTAAGAAACCATGCTATCACGACGACTAAATCTAATTTGGCCGCCATGATAGAGATGGCCCAGTCGAAACAGATCCCAGTTTTACTGGTTGCGGTGCCACAAAAGAGCCTATTTTTATCGGCGTCACCGATTTATGAGGAGCTTGCAGAGCAATATGAGTTGGTTTTAGTCGACGATGCGTTAAGTCGCTTATTGAAAAGTCCGAGTAAAAAATCGGATGCGATACATTTAAATGACGCAGGCTATTTTGACCTTGCCAAAGCGATTTATCAGGCTATATAACAAAGGCTTACATTAATATATTGGCGTAGCCAAAATCCCTCCGGTTTTAATACTATTCCTGGCTCTTGCTACTGATGGCAGGTTTTATCAGCTACTTATTTAGTGGAGGTGAATAAAATTGTTGAAACTTGTTAAGGTTGTCGCTTATATGGCTTGACCTTTGACGTCATTGTGTGGGTTAATTTGCCACGGAATTGAGTGCACATCATGATTAAAAATAATAAGGTTTAATGTTTCGCATGACAGATCTTGAGCAGCAAGTATTTACTCAAGTACGCGCAATTATCAGCAACGAAGAGCAGGTAATTGGTCGTAGAGGGATCCTTATCCCATTGAAAAAGGCCATTATTGCAGACGGTGATATCCGTAATGTTATCGATATCGTGTCATCCGATCCGGCCGTATCTGCCCATCTGCTTTGGCGCAGCAACAGTGCAGATCACGCCACACCGCAATCGAGTAAGAATCGCTCATTAAAAGATGCTTTAGTACGTTTAGGTCAGGTTAATATTTATCGTTATGCGTTTACTTTCTATCTGAAAGAGCGTTTAGACGAATTGAATGAGCCTTACAAAAAGCTGGTTCATGGTTATTGGGCGCTTACCGAAGCGATTGCAGCGGACGCCGTTGATCAACTGCATCAGCTAGAAAGTTTGCAAATTAGCCCTGATGAAGTGCAAACCCTGGCACTATTTAGCGTATTTGGTGACATTATTGCACTAACGGCATTTGCTTACTTAAACTCAGAACTTGAACAGGATTACCCACTGAGCCTGCTTAAGTCTGTGATTGAAGATAAACAAGAAACCTTAACGCTTGAAGCTTTTGAGTCATTAGGGCTAGATGATGATTTACGTGATGAGTTCTTAATCGCGCATAACTTACGTCAAACCCATAACGCTAACTCTCCAGGTTTGGTCTTGAGACGGGTATTAGCGAGAAGAAATTTGCTACTTAAAGCGCTATAAAAAGAAAGCCTGCAATATGCAGGCTTTTTTGTATGCTACAGAGCGTAGTGCTCACTATAGTACGGATTGATCAGTTCAATCTCTGCTTCGCTAACCCTTCTTTTGAGACGAGCTCTAACCAATGTTGGGCTAAGCGTGCATTGGCACCGTTACGACGGTATGCGCCAAACAGCGGGCGTTTAAGGCCATCTGGCCCCAACTTAACGCTGGTAAGGCTAAGTCCATGAGCTTCGTTAATCGACCAACTAGGCAGCGCCGCAATACCATCTTTACAGGCAATACGCTGCAGTAACATCATGGTTAAATCACACTTTACCTGTGGCCCAGGCTTTATGCCTGCAGGCTCTAAGAAGTGGCGATAAATATCTAAGCGCTCAAGTGAAACTGGGTAGCTTAAAATCGCCAAGTTTTCTAACTGTTTCGGTGTAACATACTCTTGCTGCGCCAGCGGATGGTCGCTGGCAACCACTAATCTAACTTCAAAATCAAACAAGTGCTGATAAGCAATCGACTGAGCAGGTACTGGATCCGATGTCAGCACGACATCTAGCTCACCTAACTCAAGCGCGTTTAATGAGTCGAATAAGTGGCGACTAGAGAGGTCGAGATCCGCCTGTGGGTATTGTTTTCTAAATTGCTCCATTACCGGCATTAACCAACGGAAGCAGCTGTGGCACTCAATACCTACGCCTAAATGATTATCCCCTTCAGCTAAGCCTTTCTTTAAATCAAATTCGGTTTCGATCACTTTCGGCAGAATATCTTCAGCAAGGTTGAGCAATCGCGCACCCTCTTGTGTGAAAGAGAGGGGCTTACTCTTACGCACAAAAATAGCTGAGTTAATGCGAGTCTCTAATTCCTTGATCTGATGAGACAGTGCCGACTGGGTGACGAAGCGTTTTTTTGCAGCCCCAGCGAGGCTGCCGCTTTCCTTTAGGGCAACTAACGTACGTAAATGTCTAAGCTCTATCATTTTATCCTCACATGAAATTCGCTCATGTTGCGCTTGAATTCGTTTCGATTGCGAATACTAAGGCTAACACAATAAACTTCTAGACGTCCAGACGCCCATTGTTCTGTTTAGTTATATGAAATTCAGAGGGGCGTTAACTCTGAATTTTGCTCATCTTAACATCAAAAGGTATACAATATGCAATTAAATAGTTTGGGATTTCCACGAATTGGTCGTTTACGAGAGCTAAAATTTGCTTTAGAGAAGTATTGGCGTGGTGAAATTAAGCAGTCGCAGTTAGTTGAAATTGCAAAAGAACTACGCCAAACACATTGGCGCTGGCAGGCTGATGCCGGGGTGAGATTGTTGCCTGTTGGCGATTTTGCTTTCTATGATCAGGTATTAACCTTAAGTGCCACTTTGGATGTGATCCCAGAGCGTCATCAAAGTGATACCCCCACCGATATTGATACCTTATTCCGTATCGGACGAGGCCGAGCGCCAACGGGGAAAGACGCTGCCGCTGCTGAAATGACCAAGTTTTTTAACAGTAATTATCACTATATCGTACCGGAGCTAACGGTCGATCAAAGCTTTGATATTGGTTATGAGCAATTGTTTGATGAAGTGAGTGAAGCTCAGGCTTTAGGCTATCAGGTCAAGCCTGTGATCTTGGGGCCAGTGTCATTTCTATACCTGTCTAAAACTGTTGGTTCATCGTTCGATAAGCTGAGTTTATTACCGCAACTTCTGCAAGCGTACCATAAAATATTGGCCCGCTTTGCTAGTCAGGGTGTCGAATGGGTTCAGCTTGATGAACCTGTTTTAGCCCTAGAGCTAGACAGTGATTGGCAAGCCGCGATTAGCCAAGCCTATCGTGATTTTGAGCGTTGTAACCTAAACATCTTGCTCGCCAGTTACTACGGCAGTATTGAGCACCACCATCAGCTTGTCGCATCGCTTAACGTGGCAGGGTTACACTTAGACTTGGTTACAGCGCCAGAGCAGCTCAGCGCTTTTTCCATCAGCCTAAGGCAAGATCAAATACTGTCAGCAGGGGTGATTAACGGCCGCAATGTGTGGGCGGCAGAGCTCGATACACTCGCAGAGGGATTATCGAGTGTAGCGCGGGATCTTAAGCAGCGTTTATGGCTGTCGCCTTCGTGCTCTTTGCTACATAGTCCGGTCGATTTAGAGGTAGAAACTCAGCTTAAGCCTGAACTTAAGCTGCAACTCTCTTTTGCCAAGCAGAAGCTGGCTGAATTGGGTCAATTGAAGACGTTACTCACAGATCCAAACTCTGTCGAGGCCAAAGCCATAGTGCTTGAGTGCCAACAACGACGTAGCGCACGGGCAAAGGCGGCCAATCAAGAGGTGATAGCCAGAGTCGATGCTCTCACTGAGCAAGACTACCTGCGTGATGATGAATTTTCACTCAGGCAAGCTGCGCAAAGACAAAAATACCGCTTACCATTATTGCCAACGACCACCATAGGGAGTTTTCCTCAAACGCCTGCAATTCGTGGCCTGCGTAGCCGCTGGCGTAAAGGTGAAATAAGCCTTGAGCAATATAATGATCAGTTACGCCAAGTGACCAGAGACACTATTGAGCGGCAGTTAAAGCTAGGTATCGACGTATTAGTGCATGGTGAAGCAGAGCGAAACGATATGGTGGAATACTTTGGCGAACAGCTCGATGGTGTCGGCTTTACCCAGTTTGGTTGGGTACAAAGCTATGGCTCACGCTGTGTTAAACCACCACTTATTTATGGCGATGTATCACGCCCAAATGCGATGACGGTAGAGTGGGCTACATATGCTCAGAGCCTCACAGAAAAGCCGGTCAAAGGCATGCTGACAGGGCCGGTAACCATACTGCATTGGTCTTTTGCGCGCGAAGATATCAGTCGCGAGCAGATAGCGACTCAAATCGGCCTCGCCATTCGTGATGAGGTGGTTGAGCTACAAAATGCCGGTATTGGCATTATTCAAATCGACGAGCCAGCATTTCGAGAAGGCTTGCCGCTTATAAAGAGTGAATGGCAGCATTACCTTAACTGGGCGGTCAATGCCTTTAAGCTGAGTGCGGCAGGTGTTAGCAACGAAACGCAAATTCATACCCATATGTGCTATAGCGAATTTAATGAAACCATCGCAGCAATCGCGGCGATGGATGCCGATGTGATCACCATTGAGACATCGCGTTCAAGAATGGAGCTACTCAATGCATTTGAGGACTTTAACTACCCAAATGAAATTGGTCCGGGTGTTTACGATATTCACTCACCCAATACACCAAGGGTTGATGAAATTGTCAGTTTGATGGAAAAAGCGGCGAGTAAAGTTGCGGTAGAACAACTGTGGATTAACCCTGATTGCGGCTTAAAGACACGCACTTGGGATGAAGTGGAGCCCGCGTTGGTTAACCTTGTTGAGGCGACTAAGATATTGCGGCGCAAATTAGGCTAGCGCTGCTCGCCTGCTGAGTTAACTTAAGCAAACGAGCTAAAGCATTACCTGTTTTATGGTGCTTTAGCTCGTCATTAGTTCATCTTTAGCTCGTCATTAGCTGATAGTTTGTTGGGGGGCAGTATTCGTTTTCCTAGTCAGCCTAGTGTGTTTATCAATTCTGTTTTTTCGAGTGCTTGCCTAGTCTGTTTGCCCGTTATCCTTGGCGATTAAAGGGGCGAGTGCTGCTAGAGTGAGTGCTGTTATGAACTATTTGTTTACTTATCCGGTCTTATAGAGTCATATTCATTTTACTGCCGCAATATGATGCCGGTAATGCTGAGCGCTATGGCCGAAAAGAAAGCGACCGAAAAGAAAGCGACCGAAAAGAAAACGACTGAAAAGAAAATGACAGAAAAACAATCGCCAGAAAAAAAGCCGACATTGAAGCACCGTATTGGTGGTTGGATTAAGCAGTTATTGATTTTGCTTATCATGCTGAGCGCCGTAGCTTGGGTCATGGATAAGTGGCGTAGTAGAAACTTAGAGGTCAATGATTTTCCGGTGATTAGTGGTGTTGCTATCACAGGTGAGAAGATTAACGTATCGACGCTTAGTACCGATGGGCCCGTTTTGGTGTATTTTTGGGGTACATGGTGTCCTATTTGCCGTTCGGTAAGCCCATCTGTTGAGGCTATTTCGGCTTATTTTCCAGTGGTGAGCGTGGCCATTGCATCGGGCACTAATAGTGAGATAAATGATTATATGCAGGACCATGATTATCACTTTCCTGTGATTAATGATGCTGATAATCGCAGTGCCAAAGATTGGTCGGTGCATGTTACACCGACTCTGATTATCATCAATGAAGGCAAAGTGGTGTCTTATACCACCGGCTTTACTAGCCTTCCTGGGATCGGATGGCGTATGTTTCTGGCATCATACTGATTGAAATAAACTGTGCATGCTGTCTTTTGAGGGAAAATTGCTCTCATATTTACCGCGAGTGTTGGGGGGGAATTCTTTGTCCTGACTATCACAGAGGTTGTTCTATACTGACTAAAGTTATTTCCTTCTCATCGCTGGAGTCATTATGAGCCATACCTACAAAATTATTGAATTGACCGGGTCGTCACCTATTAGTTCTGATGAGGCCATCAAGAATGCGATTGCCGCGGCAAATGAATCATTGAAGCATTTGAGATGGTTTCAGGTGGTTGAAACTCGTGGCCACCTTGAAGAGGGGTTGGTGGCGCACTGGCAGGTAACAATTAAAGTCGGCTTTACCTTAGATCCAAATGCATAACAGCTCTCTAATGAGCTGATATTAGGCCTACGCGTCCCGCGCTAGGCCTTTTTCGACACTGCGGATCACCCTTTGGGTTTTGCGGCTTAGGTTCTGCTCATCTGCTGCTTGTTGCTGTAGAGCCCAATCAATATGCTCTATCACCATATCATCGACTTCATTCGATAGTTTACGGGCCTCAAGCGCTGCGATAATCGCTTCACTGTGGGGCGCATTACCCAGCGCAACGGCGATATTTCTAAGCCAACGTGCATGGCCAATCCGGCGAATAGGGCTACCTTCAGTGAGCTTTAAAAATTCAGCTTCGCTCCACGCAAACAGCTCAAGTAGCTGTGGCTGCTTAAGTGAGGGACGAGTATGAAAGTCGGTTTCATCGGTGAGTGGCGCGTTAGCGTTTACTGGGCAGACGAGTTGGCAATCATCGCAGCCGTAAATACGGTTACCAATAGCTTGTCTAAACTCTACTGGAATGGCGCCTTGTAGCTCAATGGTTAAGTAAGAGATACAGCGACTACCGTCAACAACGTAAGGCTCAATAATCGCGTTGGTCGGGCAAGATTTAATGCACGCTACGCACGTGTTGCAGCCTTCACTAATAGGAATATCGACGGGCAAAGGCAGGTCGATTAATAGTTCACCCAAGAAGAACCAGCTGCCAGCGTCTTGGTTGAGTAATAAGCTGTGTTTACCTGTCCAGCCAAGGCCTGCCTTATCGGCGAGAGGGCGCTCTAAAATAGGGGCAGAATCAACGAAAGGGCGAGAGTTTGGTTTGCTAATGCCTAGGTCTTTCAACTCAGCTTCGATTCTATCACCGAGCTTTTTAAGGCGGCTACGGATCATCTTGTGATAATCACGCCCGCCAGCATAACGCGAGATATAGCCAAGATTAGGGTCTTTAAGGTTAACCGCAAAACCGGCTTCGGGTGGTAGATAGTTCATGCGAGCGGCAATAACCCGCTTAGTGCCGGGGTGAAGTTCATAAGGTCTAGCGCGCATCATGCCGTGATTGGCCATGTAACTCATATCACCATGATAGCCCTTGTCTAACCACTGCTGTAATTTTGGCTCTTCAGCGCTTAAGTCTGTATCGCAAATACCGATTTGGGCAAAGCCTAACGCTTGGCCCCATGCTTTAATGTTAAGGGCTAATTCGCCGAGCTGAGTGGGCGTTAAGGTGTCGATTGCAGCAAGTTGTGAAGAAGAGTCAGACATAGGTCTATTGTCGGCGAAAAGTATCGGCGAAAGTAACGGCTTTAAGTAAGCGCTAATGATAGCAGTTATTGAGAGTAAATAGGTATCCTGAGATGTTATTCGACTCTTCTTGGACTCATCTTAGACTCTCAATGGGCTAACTCACTCTAGCTTGATTACGGCCTTCGCTCTTAGCTAGATAGAGTGCATCATCGGCGCGTTTTAGCAGCTGCGACAGCTTGTCGTCGCTTGACATTAAGCTGGCAACGCCAGCGCTAATGGTCATGCTAAAGCCCTGTGGGAACTGACTAAAGTTGCTATTACAGACGGTTAGCACTAAGGCCTGCGCTATTTTGTAGGCCTGCGCCTTGTCGGTATCTGGCAGGATAATCAAAAACTCTTCGCCGCCGACACGCGCGGTTTGATGCTCCGGGGCGAGGGCACTGCGGCAGATCTCAGCGAGTAATTCAAGAGCCTGGTCGCCGACCTCATGTCCAAAGTTATCGTTAATCAGCTTAAAGTTATCTGCATCGAAAGCGATGACTGAAAAACAGCTCTGTTTTATTTTTGTTTCTTCAAAGCATGTTTGCGCTTTGCTATAGATATAGCGCCGATTTGGTAGTTGGGTTAGATCGTCTGTGAGCGCCAACTTTGATAATAATGTGTTTTTCTGGATCTGCTTGTAAGCAAACACCGACACAATCAGCATCAAAAAGCCGCCTAGCAAGATGATGATCCATTGCTGGAGCTCATTTTTCTCCAACATGGCCAGCTCTATCTCTCTGAGCTTTTGGTTTTCGATGAGATGACGATTCTCTTGCTCTATCTGATCGGCATTGAACCGTGTGCGCATTTCGGTGGTGTAGCTTGATAGCTGTTTGGCATCAAGCTCGTTGTGGATAGTCATGTACTGCTTAAGCGCCAGATAAGCTTGTTTCCAGTTATTTTGACTGAGAAATATTTGGCTTTCTACCAACTGCAGCTGTGCTAAGCCACGTATATTCTTTATCCGTTTAAAGGCACTACGCGCCAGTGCTATGTTGTCATGGGCCTGGGATAATTGACCATCGGCTAAATCCACTTGAGCGAGAAATAGATGCATGAAGCTGAAGAAACCTTCATCAGATGGCAAAATAAAAGGTTTAGCTTCATTTAAATATCGCTTTGCTTCATCAAGTTCACTCAGTTTAATTAGCGTTCCTGCAATATTGACCGCGACAGTTGCTTGCTCGAGTTCGCGCCCTTTAGCTTTCCAATACAAGTAACTAGTTTCAAACAGTTGCTTGGCATGCTCTAAATTCCCTAACTCTTCTTCGGCAATGGCAATGGCGACTGAAATGCTATTTGCGGCATCAAAGTCTTTACTCTCTATTTTACTTTTTTCGAGCTTTTTAAAGTAGCGAATGGCATTTTTCTGATCGCCAAAGCGGCGATAGCTAGTGGCGATTTCGTACAGGTTAATACTGACCCAAGCGGGTAAGTTAAGACTTTTATAGAGGGATTGCGAGGTGATTAAGTCCTCTAGCCCCTGGGTGAAGTTACCTTGATAAGAATGAAGGTAACCGCGCATACCTCTGGCATCGGCAATTAGGCGTAAGTTCTCAAGCGCATAAGCTTGATTGATCGCCTTGTTGTAGCCTTGCAGTGCTAGCTCAACATTGCCGTCTTGCTCGGTATACCAGGCCTGGCAGAGTTCTAAATCTAGCTTGTCGTTAGGAAAGCGAGCTAGATCAGGGTGGGTAAGTGCATGCTGAGCAAACGCTAATGCTTTGGCTGCCTCTCCCTCTTTAAATGGATCAAATGACCAGCACTGCGCTCGGGTTAGGCGCATCTTTCTTGCGATATCATCTTTAGCGATTAGCGTTTCAAGCTCGGCGACATAAGCGAGGTGAACTTGGTTGTTATTAACGGTGCCACTATCGAGTAGTGTAAAAATCGCATCGGCTTTTTCTGCATTGCTTTGTTCTGCATAGTTTTGCTCGGCATAACCGAAAACACTCACACAAAGTAAGCTTAAAAACAGAATGAGTTTTATTAACAAAAACGGCTTGGGCATTTAGCGCTTTCTTAGCATTAAAGTCATTGATAATCATGCACAAGCATACACGATAAAATATATATTTTAGTTATTTTTTAACAGAATCAATCATGGCTAATGCTCAAATACCTCTTCTAGTGCATTGCTTAGTTATGGCGTGTGATTGCATCTATAACAAGCGAATGCAGGCTTAGCCAGTACTATTGACGAGAATGGGGGCAGTAACAGGGGCTGTAATTGGGACGGTTACTGCAACTGGAATTACAGGGGGAGAGGCCTGCTATTATACATAGCAGGCCTTAGGTATATCGCTAATAAGCAGCAGTTAAAAGCCTAAAGCATAGCCTTAGTAGCCTAGCCATTTAGCACATTTTAACCTGGTCTCGGCCGTTTGTTTTTGCTAAATAAAGCGCGTCATCGGCGCGTTTTAGTAGCAGTGACAGCTTATCGTCACTCTCGCGAAGCATCGAAACGCCAGCACTGATAGTAATCGAGAAGTCCGGCGGGAATGAACTGAAATCAGTATCGCGAACTTGATTGACTAGGTCCTGGGCTATCTTAACGGCTTGGGCTTTATCTGTATCTGGCAGAAGAATGAGGAACTCCTCACCGCCTACTCTGGCAGCGTCATACTTAGAATTTAGCCCTTCTCTACAGGTATTGGCGAGCAGCTTTAAGGTCAGGTCGCCCACTTCGTGGCCATACTTGTCATTAATGCGTTTAAAATAATCAGCATCGAAACTAATAACCGACAAAGGTTGCTGGGTTTTGCTTGCACGCTCAAAATGGTGCTGGGCCTGAGTGTAAATATAACGCCGGTTAGGCAGCTGAGTGAGATCGTCTGTGAGCGCTAACACAGACAGTAACCTATTCTTTTGTATCTGATTATAGGTAAAAATCGACACGATAATCAGAATGATGCTACCCATGAAAATGATAATCCATTGCTGCGCCTCATTTTGTTCCAGCATCGCCAACTCAAGTTCTTTGAGCTTATGGTTTTCAATTAAGTGACGATTTTCCTCCTCTATTTGTTCAGCATTAAAGCGAGTTCGCATCTCTGTGTTGTAGCGAGAGAATATTTTTTTATCGAGCTCCATATGAAGCTCCATATATTTGTGTAGCGATTGATAGGCTGCTTGCCAATCGTACTGCTTAAGAAATATTTGGCTTTCTACCAGTTGCAGCTGCACCAGACCCCGCAAGCTTTTGACTCGCTGAAAGGCTTGTCGAGCTAACTGTATGCTGTTGTGAGCTTGGGTAAATTGCCCTTGCGCCAAGTAAACCTGAGCATAAAACAACTGCATATAATTATAAAACCCTGACGCAGATGGATTGATAGCGTGGGCGGCCTCGTCTAAATACTGGCGGGCTAAGTTGATCTCTCCTAATTTGATTAAGGTTCCCGCCATATTAACGGCTACGCCTGCTTTTTTGAACGCTTCACCTTTGCTATCCCAGTAGTGGTAACTTTCTAAAAACAGCTTTTTAGCCTCAGCAAAATTATTCGCTTCTTCTTCTGCGATGGCAATTGATGAGCTCACAACATTGGCTTTATCAAACTGCTCGTTATCAATGTGGCTCTCACGTAATTGGTTGAAATAGCGAATGGCATTGTCTTGATCACCTAAACGGCGATAGATGGTCGCGATCTCGTATAGGCTGTGTTGTACCCAGGTTGTGACATTGAGACTTTTATAAAGGGTTTTAGCAGTCATTAAGTCTTCTAGCCCCAAGGTGTAGTTACCTTGGAGGGATGCTAAAAATCCGCGCATCATGCGCACGTCAGCCATCAGGCGTAAATTTTCAAGCTTATAGGCTTCATTTATGAGTCGATTATAATAGGTGGTGGCGGTGTCAACATCGCCTCTTTGCTCTGAAAACCAAGCGTAGCATAGCTCTAAATCCAATTTGTCTTCGGGAAAGTTGGCTAACTCTGGTCGGGTTAGGGCCTTGTTAGCGAATAACAGAGCCTGGGCTGTCTCAGCATCATCATTCATGTTAAACGACCAGCAGGTAGCGCGAGTTAAACGCAACTGCCTAGCAATGTCATTTTTAGGCACTAACGATGTGAGTTCATCTAGGTATTGTTTTCTCTCGGCGTTATTTTCAACGACGCCGCTATCGAACATATCAAATAGCTTGTCAGCTTGAATTATATCGATTTCAGTAGCAGTAACTGGACGGCTTACAGAGAGTAAGCTGAGGGCGAGCATAAAAAGAGGTAACAGGGTCAGCTTGTTCATTGAGATTTATTTTATGTATTAAAGTCCTTTATATTCATGCAGTAGGATACACGATGGTAACGAAGTTTAACTAAACTTAAATTGCGAGTAAGCGCAAATAGATCACACCTTAGACAAGTTTTTGCATTTGTGCTGAGCAGCCTGTATAACAACGGCCTTAAAATAGTTCGTCAATAAGGTCATAAGGATGAGAAAAGTCTTTGCTTGTTTACTGTTGCTGGCAAGTGGGTCAACGTTTGCAGCATCTGATTTAGAAAAGTCAGGTGATGTATTGCACCTATTAATTCCTGCCGCAGCATTGGGCACAAGCCTTATTTATGAAGACGACTTTGAGGGCGCATGGCAGCTAGCCAAAACGGGCATAGTGTCACGTTTAGTCGTGGAAGGCCTTAAGTACAGCGTTGATAAAGACCGCCCCGATGGCTCAGGCGATGACTCGTTTCCATCAGGGCACACCGCCGACAGTTTTGCCGCGGCAACCTTTGTGCAGCAAAGATACGGTTGGCAGTGGGCTATACCTGCTTATATAGGTGCGACTTACGTAGGCTATACCCGCGTAGAAAGCGACAAGCACCATGTAGAAGACGTATTAGCTGGCGCCGCAATAGGCATATTATCTGGCCTATACTTTACCGACCCATATAAAGGCATTACGGTAACGCCAATCGTAGGTAACGGCAATTACGGTTTATATGTAAGCGGTAAGTTTTAAGCCAAATTAATTTGAATAAAGAGTGCGTCAATCGCGCTCATTTGTAGAGAAAAATCATGACAGAAGTAAGCCAAACTTATAGAGAACGTGCCGAGCAGGTTTCATTAAACGTGTGTAATACGGTAATGCCTATGAACGAGATCCCAAAGGATCTGTTTGAAGCCTATGCCAACCTTTGCAACGAGTTAATTGAAGACACAGATCTTAAGTTCAGTAATGGTTGGGATGCTTTGCCTGCAAGTGCTAAGTCACTATTAGCCAGAGAAGACTTTCACGGTTTTTATATCGCTAACGCCTGGTTTCAGTTAAGCCGTGTTGCGCAAGATATTGCCGAGATGGCTGAGACTGACGATGAAATTGCCGAGAAAGAATACAACGGTATTTTCACTCGCTTAGCTGACGCATCGCTTAAAGAAAGCGTACGTAAGCTTAAGAAAGCCCGAACGGATCGCTCAATGCTGAATAGCATTAAGACAGTGATTGCTGGCAAATAGTTGGTTTAGCTTTTTGCTAAAAAGTTAAGTCAAAAAGGCTATTTTCAAGAGGCTATGGGAGTTTTCCTATAGCCTTTTCTTTTGCGTATAGATAACGCTTCTATCTGTGTTGAGGGCAATCAAACTTCGTTTGATAAAAGTCGTGAGCTTCCAGCTCACACTCGGGCAAAAGGGGGACAACAGCTTCCCCCTCTTGCATCACCCGAGCCGCCCCTACGAAGTTGTCACCCTCGTACTTATTCGAAATAACCTAACGCTTCCGATGGGGCATCCTGCCCCGCGAAAGCTATGCCCACATCCGTGTGGGCATCACGGTTATTTCTTCAACGCACTTCGGCAACTCCTATGGGGAAATAGTGTTTTCTGTGAGTTTGAGTTGTAGTTAGTTTTAAGGTTATGGTTAAAGATATTTGGGCATAAAAGATATGCCAGTCCTATCTTTTTGCAAACTCATTTTTGGACAGGAATCATTTAGTGGGATCTTTCTATACGACTTGCGCCAGATTAGTAAAAGTATCGCGAAGCCTTAAATAGTTGTTATGTGCGTGCTTGAAGGTGTGGTTCCAACTTTTCAAACAAATGCTTATCACTTGTTTCATGTAGTGCGAGAGCTACAAAATGGATTTGGTCACCAAGCACCTGATAAATTAACCACTCACCTGTCTTGTTCTTAGCACCCCATTCGACTGATTTAATAATATGTGAATTTACAAAAGTAGCCCAATGTTCTGTATGTTCAGGGTGCTCTTTTTTTAGCTCATTGATAGCTTCATATATTAATGAGTCCTCAGGAAACTTACGTTCAAAGTAGCGCTTAAAATTAAATATAATTTCGAAGTTTAAGCTATGATGAACATGGTATAGCCCATAACCCTTTAAGGGAGAGCCTTTACCTTTGAAAGGCTTATACTTCGGCTTGTTAACTTCAACTAACTTCATTCGTTCCAATAAATCTGACCAGATATACGGGTACAGTTTGCCGTTTAGTTCGACACACTGATGACTAGCAACCATAGCCAGCTGATTGATAATCAAGTCAGAGAAACTAGATGCAGGACAATAGTACGCAAGTGCCTTCCGAACCTCAGGATATGCACCGAATAACTTTGACTGCTCGATATCACATTTGGACAAGTACTTAATGTCATCTAAATGTTCTATCGACTCAAATATTTTACTTCTTAATTCATTCATACTCTAAAGCACATAGCCCTGTAAAAGTGGGAGCACTACAACCGAAGCTACCACAAACTACCTTAAACTCTAACGGCTATGCATAACAAAAATGCCACGTGTACGAATCCCTCTTGAACAGTTTGCATGTTCACATTTCTAAAGGTGTTTAACTAAATCAATGTAATACCTTAAAGCAAAACAAAACTTTGTAGCATCCAATACAATGATCCAGTCTTTTTTATTGAAGCTACCTTTTAGCTCACATTTTCCTACCCAATACTCAGAACCAGATTCATTTTTAGCGAACATTAAATCGTACGAAGTTGCATGAATAATTTTATTACAACACTCACGCAGAGAAGGTTTAAAACTTCCTTTATTTACTTCGACAACTTGTTCAAAATGCTCGAAAGCTTCAAGGTCAGGTGAATATTGGGGGTTATCGTCAATTGAAAAGTCGTAACTATCTTGTAAAACCCTTGTCCGTGTAGCACATAGAATTAAGTGACTACTTACAGTCTCTATTAACCATTCGACGTAAGACTCATACTCTATTTCATATTCAGAAATAACGCATTCTTCCGCCTTTTCTGTATTATACAATTCTGACAACTTGCTCACATGATTGGCGCTTGCCGAAGCCAATTGTTCAATATAGTACGCTTCATGTACAATCGAATTGTAGTAAATAGGATGTGACATTTTATCTCCGTGACCATAACGCCTATTAGCCGACAAACGGTCGTCTTTTGTCCTGCTTAATGCAGCCATTTTATATTGACTCAACTGATAATCAATAAGTTATTCCACATAAAGGGGAGCTAGGCTGCAAGATGTCGCCTAATAACGGGAATGCTAAGTTATCAACTCAACCGGGTCAGTTTTAGTAGGGTAAATACACGCCCTCTGAATTATGTTGAGTATTTAATCTAAGTAGTTTCGGGGCATTTCCGTGTTGGACATCAAGCAACACCAACCTAAATTGAGTACACCTATTATCAGGTGTAGACACGGCCGTGACCGTCCATGACATGGACGTCATGGCCGAGCTTCCAGGGAAGGACTTGCAGCGTGTCACGGCAGTGTCTGCACATACCCCGCTGGAGGCGATTAATAGCTACTTAGCTAAAAGCTCAAATGGGCTAACCCATAGCAAGGATACAGACAAAAAATGTAATCAGCCTTCATTCCAAGGCTAACTCACTTTGGGGCAAAAGTGAGTTGCGAAACTTACAGAAAACACCCATTCCCCATCGAAGTTGCCGAAGTACGCTGATGAAAATGCCGTGGAGCCATCATGGATGATGGTTCAGGCTCGGGGGGACATGGATGTCCCATCTGAGCCGTTAGGCGATTTTTATTGGAGTATGAGGCCCGTATCTAAGGCATGTAACTTCGTCGGGGCGGCAGGGGAGATGCAAGAGGGGATTGCTGTTGATCCCCTCTTGCCCGTGTGTGAGCTGGAAGCTCACGACTTTAGTTGTTAGACGAAGTCTAACTTAAAGGTCAAGCGAAGCTTGATTGCTCAAACTTCGTTAGTTAAGGTTCCGAAGCAGAACCTTAAAAAGCCGTTCTTTTATAATTACGATACTCTGCTGTCCAAAAGTTCTCTTCAATCGCATAGGTCAACAGCTCATCGGTTGTCGCTAAAGCATGACCTTCTTCAATCGCCATTCTGGCCACCGCAAACGCAATACGCTTACTCACCATATGAATGTCTTCAAGCTTAGGAAGTAGCGAACCTTCGCCATTAAGCGCTAATGGTGAACACTCGGCTAACGCGCGGCTCGATGCCATCAACATGGCATCACTGACACGTTTTGCCCCAGAAGCTAATACGCCAAGACCAATACCCGGGAAGATATAACTGTTATTACATTGAGCGATTTCATAGGTGGTGTCGTCAACAACTACGGGCTCAAATGGGCTGCCTGTCGCGACAAGTGCCTGACCTTGAGTCCAATGCAAAATATCTTTTGGTGTGGCTTCAACGCGGCTAGTCGGGTTCGACAGTGGGAACACAATTGGGCGTTTGCAATGGCTGTGCATCGCTTTGATGATCTCTTCGGTGAACAAACCGGGGGCACCTGATACGCCAATCAATACTGTAGGCTTGGCATTGTTGACCACATCCAGCAGTGAGATGTTGTCGCTGAAGTTATCCCAATTAGCGATATCATCACAGTTTTGCGCTAGCTTTTGCTGGAACGGCAGAAGGTTAGGCATGTTTGATTGCAGCATGCCCCAGCGATCAACCATAAACACTTGCTTGCGCGCTTGTTGTTCAGTGATGCCTTCTGACACCATTTGCGCCACGATTGCCTCGGCAATACCACAACCTGCAGAGCCTGCACCTAAGAAGGTAATGCGCTGCTCACTAAGTTTAGTGTTTGCCGCTTTACATGCTGCTAAAAGCGAGCCAACGGTTACAGCCGCAGTGCCTTGAATATCATCGTTAAAGCAGCAGTATTGATCTTTATAACGCTCTAGCAGTGGCATGGCGTTCTTTTGCGCGAAATCCTCAAACTGGATCAGTGCATCTGGCCAGCGGCGGTGAACGGCTTGCATAAAGGCTTCGACAAATTCGGTGTACTCTTCGCCGCCAATACGCTGGTTACGCCAGCCCATGTACATTGGGTCTTCAAGCAGGTGCGGGTTATCGGTACCCACATCTAAGGTTATTGGCAGGGTGTAAGCTGGACTAATGCCACCACAGCTGGTGTAAAGTGACAGCTTACCAATCGGGATCCCCATGCCGCCAATGCCTTGGTCGCCCAAGCCTAAGATGCGCTCACCGTCGGTCACAACGATGATTTTAACCTTTTGACGAGTCGAGTTATTAAGAATGTCGTCGATACGGTCTTTATTGGCGTAAGAGATAAATAGGCCACGGTTACGACGATAATCTTTAGAAAAACGCTCACAGGCCATACCCACAGTTGGGGTATAGATGATAGGCATCATCTCGGTAATATGGTTTTGTACTAGGCGGTAATACAAGGTCTCGTTGGTATCTTGAATGTTTCTAAGATAGATGTGTTTATCGAGATCATTGCTGAAGTTTTTATATTGGTCGTAAGCGCGTGAGGCTTGCTCTTCAATAGTTTCAATCACGTGCGGCAGTAGGCCTTCAAGATTGAAAAAAATCCGTTCTTCGTCGGTGAAAGCGCTGCCTTTGTTGATCAAAGGGGCTTCAAGAATGGCTGGACCAGCAAAAGGAAGATAGAGCGGGCGTTTATTATCGTCCATTGGAAACCTTTTCTTTATTTTTGTTAGTTGGATGACAGGTGATGCGAATCACGGAAGATTAACACAAAGCGTGATCTTTGTTAGCGGTTGCGGCCGAATTAAGCTAACTTTTTTAGATATGGGAAAAGTGAAGGCTCTAGGAAAGGCAAACAGCAAAGACGATGAAAGCCAAGACGGAGAAAGCAAAGACGGTAACAGCCGAACGGCCTGCGGCCTAGGGAACGTGACTACGTCACTACGGAACGCTGCGCTTACGGAAAAAATAGGCAAGGCTGAGAAAGGTCCTAGTTCCTAGGTCCTAGGTCCTAAAACCTAGAGCCTAGAGCCTAGAGCCTAAGATATGTAGGTCGGGCTTTAGCCCGTCAAGCCTTTGCACTTTCTAGCAGGGCGAAGCCCGCCCTCGTAGCGTAGCGCCCTAGAGTCTAGGATCTTCTTCCTAGTACCTTCTTTAAAAAAAAAGCACCGCCGCTGGCAGTGCTTTTCTGATCACGAGTGAACGTAACTATTATTCAGCGTCTTTTGGACGGTGCTTGAGTGATAAGCCCATTAAGAAGTTACGCAGCACTTGGTCACCACATGGCTTGTAGTGCTTGTGCCCAGGCTTTCTAAATAGTGCGCCTAGCTCTGACTTAGTCATGTTGAACTCAGCAAGCTCTAACGCTTCAATGATATCTTCTTCGCGTAACTCAAATGCCACTCTTAACTTTTTAAAGATAAGGTTATTGGTCAGTTGCGATAATGGCTCTGGTACTTCTGCGCCAGGCTTTAGGCCACGCTTGTAGATCACTAAACCATCCAAGAAACGACACATGTTTTTGTCGTTGCAAGGTGTATAACCTTCTTCATGCTCTTTTTTTAGCATGTCGATGATCTCTTCTTGAGTCACTTCGTGCTTAGCTTTGGCAAAAATACGGATCATTTTTGCATTGCTTAAATCGAGGATATAGCGAACTTTACGTAAAATATCATTGTTAATCATAAGTTTGATTTCTTCTAGCTATGGGATCGCGCGGCTGCGCGATCATCGGCGGTTATTATAGCAGAAGTTAACTCTTCAATAGCAATTACTCTGCACTCTTAAGCTGTGCAGTTTCAGGTCTTGGTTCGGGTTCTGATTTTGGTTCAGGTTTAGCCGATAAGGCATTTTCTACTGCGGATATGCCAGCTTGATAGAGTTTTTCGACTGGACGGTTTTCCATTGCAATCAATTTACTGCGAATGCTGTTGCGAATGTCGTCATGCAAGCCAAAAGTTCTTTGGCTATCGCTCAGATCCCACGAGGTGTTTTCAAAGATAAGCAGACTCACCTTTGACTTAGGGTAGTAGACCGCAAGGCTCACATAACCGGGTAGGTAACCACTGTGACTGTATTCGACTAACTGCTCGTCTCGGCTAATTTGAATGCCATAACCGTATTCTAAGACGCCCCATCTGTGGTTGCGGGTTGCTTGAGGAGAGGTCATTAACTTAAGGCTGTTGGCAGTGATCAAATTACCACTATACAGGGCATGCTGAAACTGACTGTACGCTTCTGCCGAGGCAATCATGCCACCAAAAGCGACCAATTGATTATCGATGTTTAAATCGACTTGAGTGTAGTGAGCATGGCTTTTACCATCGCTACTTTGCCCTAGCTCTTCGACTTGGCCAAGGATCAAGCTTGGGTGTTTGGCTTGAATACTACTAATACCACCCGTTTGGGCATACAGGCCATCTAGCTTAGTTTGCTCATTGAGCTGGTTAATCAGTTGATAAATAGGTTTTTGGTAAACGGTTTCCAGTAACTCACCTAATAGCGCGTAACCATAGTTAGAATATTGAAACTGACTTCCGGGCTTATATCGGGGCGCTTCGCCGATATTGACGAGACCGGATGTGTGGCTCAGTAACTGCGACACCGTGATGCTCGGGGGGATATAGTGTTGGGTCTGGTTAGTGTCTTCTGATAAGTAGAAACTGACACTTTTCTCTAGTTCTATTAAGCCTTCATCCACCGCTTTTAAAATTAACGCCGCAGTGACTTGCTTAGATAAAGAGGCAATGACAAAGCTTGAGTTAATTTCAACATCATCACCCGAGATATAAGTAAATATCGGCTGATTGTCACGCTTGAGCATGATGATGCCGCTAAACGGGCGCTCATTTTGTGCGATAAGGGTTGGTAATTGCTTGGCTATATCGCTGCTGGCCATTCGATTCGCACTGGCTTTGTTTGCTGCCCAAAGGCAGCAGCCAACCACGACTGTGCCTATAAGTGTTTTTGTTATTAGGTGCATTTGAGGTGTAGGTGTCCGTGTACGTTATTTTGTTAGCATCCAATAGATAAAGAGCAGGGCAAAGCTTACTAAGTAAGTTAAGCCTAGCCATGAGAGCACTCTCATGGCGCTACCATACCTGTCTGCTGGTAACAGTGCTGTGCTGATCATCAACTTATAGTTAAGCCAAGCAAAAACGACCGTTGTCATAAAGGCGAGGATCATAACAAATTCCAGTAAAGGAAGTAGAGCCCCTTTAAAAAACAATATGATAATTAAGCCCAGAGCACTGATTGATAGCATTACCCCATTAAACCGTCGCTCACTATCTTGTTGCTGAGTCAGCAGTTGCCAACCCATGTTGAGGGTGCGGCTATAGCCATCTATCACCGTCACTGTGGTACTGAATATACATAAAAAGGCCACAGTGCCGATGAGATAGCGACTTTCGCTGCCCATCACCTGGCTATAAAGGTTGATTAATTGGCTGGCAAACTTAGCGCCGGATGCCGAAAATTGCTCGCCACTGCCGTACATAACTAAAGTGCCGAGGGCGAGAAAGACTATGGCGAGTAGCGCCGTCATTAAGTAGCCAAAGTTAAAGTCAAACAGTGCCTGCTCTTTGGTCACTGGAGATAACTTTTGTTTTTCTATTAGCCAAAGCGAGTTCCAAGCACTGACTTCAATCGGCGCTGGCATCCAGCCCATCATGGCGACCAGGAAGCCGATATAAGCCCATTGCCAGGGGGATTGAGGCACAAACTCTGGGTTAACAATTGCTGGTGCGTTAAAGGCCAGTGCAACGGCAATTAAGGTGGTAAGGGTTAGCGCCAGCATAATGACTTTGGTGAGTTTATCCAGCAAGGCGTAATGGCCGAAGATTAGAATAACTAGGCTGGAGACTAATACCAGTAGCGCCAGAATATCTATGGGCAAAGGGATAAATTGAGTCAGCATGGCGGCGGTTAGCATCGCAACGCCTGCGGTACTGGCGATGGCGGCGATAGTATTGAGCGCGGTAAATACCAGCAGATACTTGCGTCCTTGCTTTAAGTAACCTTGCAATAAATTCTCGCCAGTGGCGCTGGTGTATCGCGCTCCTGCCGCAAAAAATGGGTACTTAAGCAGATTGACGGCTAAAATAACCCAGGCCAGTTGCCAACCAAACTCTGCGCCTGCTCGGGTTGAGGCGACCAGATGTGAGGCTCCAATGGCTGCCGCGGCCATTAACAGGCCTGGTCCCATGGCGTTCAGTAGTGTGGGTAATTTCATTTTTTGGTTTGTTAGTGCCGCGCTGTTATGACTCATGTTTAATATCTTTTTATTGTTATAGGCAATGTTATGAAGCTGATTCTTATCTCTAGCTCAAGTTATCGGTTCAGATCCTGGTGTTAGTCTCTAACTTTTACTATTGGTTTCAATGCGTTTGAGAGTATCAGAGATCTCTTGTAAAAGGCTTATCACACTAGTCTCATTATTTTCATCTTATTTTATATTGCTGTAATTTATGTTCTTATTTCATCCATTACTTAAGCAAAATTACAGCTGATTTGAAACTGTTATATTATTAACCTGTTTTATTTTGAAATGAGCTTATTTGAAGCCGTCTCATTCTGAAGCCTATTTTGAAACTGACTTATTTTGAAACAAAGTGCTAGTTTCTATTTTTACTGCTTCACAGTAGCTTAAGGGCTCTATTTATTCAGTTGTTATCAGGTTAAGGAAGCGCACGATGATAAAGTTATATGGCATTCCCCGTAGTCGCTCTTTAAGAGTGTCGTGGACGCTAGAGGAACTCGGTTTAGAGTGGCAATATCAATATATCAACTTTGTGAATGGCGATGGGCGTGATCCCGCGTTTTTGGCCGTTAACCCTTGCGGTAAAGTCCCCGCCTTAGAAGACGATGGTTTTGCATTAACCGAGTCTGCAGCAATCGTGCTCTACTTGGCCGAGAAATACGGTGAGGGGAAGTTATTGCCGTTAGCGGGCAGCCATGAGTCAGGACTACACCATAAGTGGATTAGCTTTATTATTAGTGAGCTTGAGCAGCCTTTGTGGACCATGGGTAAGCATAAGTTTGCCTTACCTGAAGCTCAGCGTTTAACCGAGATGTTAGCGGTAGCAAAGTGGGAGTTTGATAAGGCTGCTGCGATAGCTGAGAAGTGGTTACCCGATAGCGAGTTTTTGCTGGGGGATAAGCTAAGTGTTGCCGATATTTTACTTGGGCACACCTTATTATGGGCAACGCGATTTGAGCAAGATATTCCGCCAAAGCTTGCTGCCTATCGCGATCGACTCACCGCACGTCCAGCCATGGCCAAAGGCTTAGCAAAAGAGGAAGCTGGCGCAGCTTAACCCCTGCTTAAACTAAAAATTAAGCACAAAAAAAGCATCCATTATATAGAATAAAGTGGATGCTTTTCTTAATGTAGTACCTAGTACCTAGTACCTAGTACCTAGTACCTAGTACCTAGTACCTAGTACCTAGTACCTAGAACGCTTCGCTTCGAGGACGGGCTCCGCCCTGCTAGGAAAAGCAACAGCGTGACGGGCTAAAGCCTGACCTACAACAAACACTGTTGTTCACAGCTTTTAACCGGCTTTATCCGTTTCGGCTTTCATCGTTTTTGCCTTTTGCATTTCCTAGGACCTAGGACCTTTCTTTGCCTTTCCTAGTACCTCGGATCTAAAGCTTATAACTGCGTCTTCGCCCATTTTGCGCGATTTTCGCGGCTCTCTTTTAAGCCATCTTTGTCGCGGTACGCTTTATATGATTCAAAGTCTAATGGCACTAATACCACATCGACTTCTAGCATTAGCTTACATTCTTTCTTGATGCGCCAAGCTGAGGTGTTATAAAGCTCTGCTAACGGAAGAGTACCTAAAAACTCAGGGTTGTACTGGGCATAAAGTGCCTGAGTTGGGTATACCACAAAGCTTAAGGTACGCTTTGGTTCTGACTTGAATAGCTCTTCAATACCATCACAAGTATTGAGTACTTGCATCTCTATGGCTTCATCGATTTCGATTAGCTTCTTTTGTACTGGCATGTGAGCAGGTTTTTCGCCGGCTTCCCAGGCAATCACATCGGCTTCGCTGACTTTGCCAATTTCGGCAACTTGAGCTGTGGTTAACGCCAAAGAGTGACGAAGGTACTGCATTTCAATGGCATTGAAACCAAGTTGTTTAGACATGATATTTCCTTAGTAAAATTGTTGTGATGGCGTATTAGCGATATCGATGGCTATTAGCTACGCATCCATACATCTTCGGCCCAGTCCCAAAAAGATTCCCAGGTTTCTTCCTCGTCGATTTCACCATCTTGCCACAGCTGAATTTGACCTTCTTGACTAATAAAGAAGAAGTTATCGCCCTGCTGGCAAATCGGTACAAACTCACGCGGCAGGCCGACCGACCAAGCATAAGAGGTCACTTCTGACAGGTAAGTATGCGAATTGGGGTCGCTTGCGGTGACAGGCTCTAGGCTGCCACAAATCACATCACTGGCGTGGAGTAAGTATTCTTTCAGCTCCATAGGCAGTGGGATAAGAATTTCTTCTTCCACTTCAACAATTTGCTCAAACGTCGCTAGCTCTAACGGTACAGGTACCGTTTCACTCATCTCTTGCAGTTGCTCAATGATATCGTTCATAAGGTCTTGGGTATATTTGGGTGTATAGATTATTGGAGCGGAGTATAACTCCAAATCAGTTGGAAGTGCAGGTTACAGTAGTAATTAAATGCACTTATGACTTTGGGATTTAGGTGATGTTCACCGCGGGATGAGGACAAAAAAAAGGCCCGTGTTAGCGGGCCTTGTTGAATCGGTTTATCGAGGTTTTATGCTGCTACTGCATCGATAACTTTAGCTTGGTCGCTGCGCTTATACCTTAGCCATGCTTTGTGGTAAAGCTTATGTGACTCTTGACGCAGCTGAGTGATTTTTGCGTTTTCAATCTCACTTAAATCACGTTGCTGCTGTATGGCAGAGGCTTGAATAGATTGCACTTGCTCATAGACCTTATGTTCGGCGCCGCTTTTAATATCGGCAATATCGGCAAGGTGCAGCTGCACTTCGGCAATCATCTGTGACTGAGGGAGTTTAATCAGTAGGTTAAGGTCACGGTAGCCAGACTCTTTTGGGGTGGCAAAGCGGTTTTTAACCTGGATAAGTTCGCTGTCAGACTTGAGTAAGGCAAATGCTTGCATCAAGTTATGGATGTCGTTACTGACGATACTCGCTCTTACGATATCGGTGAGCTGGCTCGCGTCGTTACCAAGTTTGTTTTGTACCTTGGTCTGCGCTCTTTCGCGGCTCTTAATATCGGCCAATATTGATTGGGTTTGAGATTGTGAGGTGATCAGTTTAAGCAACTGGCTCAGCTCTTGTTGGGCGTGATTGGCTTGGCTATAGAGGGTGTCGAGATCGGCGCTAGTTTGTCTAGGCACCTGGTATTGCATAGACTGAATCGCGGTAAGCCCATCGATGTTTTTAGAAAAAGCCAGTTTGGCGGCGTAGCTACCGTTATCCTTGGTATTGTTTTGACTATGCTCGACAGTATGGGCAAAAGCTGAACGGGTCGACAGTAGCAGTAAGAATATGAAAAAAGTCCGTAATATCCGGTTCATGGCAGTCCTAGTTTGTGGCTGTACCCATAATCTAACTGGCAAATGCTTAAGCTATGCTGAATGACAAATTAACATTTGTTCATAGTGTGAGCTGTCGCTTCTGAAAAGTAACAATAAACGAAAAAGCCGTTGATGAAATGAGACATCAACGGCTTTTTCGTTTTTATTATTTGGAGGACCTAGGACCTAGGACCTAGGACCTAGAATGGTCTTGCTAGCAGAAGCAGGAGCTTGACGGGCTAAAGCCCGACCTACAACAGCCACACGCCTCTTGCTTTCCTAGGACCTTTCTTGGCATTTCCTAGAACCTAGGACCTAAAGTTTGACTACCAGATTTTTACGCGCTTATCTGGTGCAATGTACATCGCATCACCGGGCTTAACATCGTAAGTGCTGTAGAACTCAGGCATGTTAGATAGGGCACCTAGAGCACGGAACTGTGCTGGTGAATGTGGGTCAGTTGCTACGCGGTTACGCATAGATTCCTCTTTGATTTTGGCGCGCCAAATTTGGCTGAAACCAATGAAGAAACGCTGATCGCCCGTTAGGCCATCAATCACCGGGGCTTCTTTACCGTTAAGCGACTTTTTATAAGCGCGGTACGCGATAGTGACACCAGAAAGGTCACCAATGTTTTCGCCAAGAGTCAGCTCACCGTTAACGTTGAGATCGTCAAATACAGCGTAGTCATTGTATTGGTCAACAAGCGCCTTACCACGAGCTGAAAACTCAGTTAAGTCTTGCTCTGTCCACCAATCACGCATGTTACCTTCGCCGTCAAACTTAGCACCTTGGTCGTCAAAACCGTGGCCCATTTCGTGACCGATAACCGCACCAATACCACCGTAGTTTACTGCGTCATCGGCTTCCATGTTAAAGAATGGCGGCTGAAGAATAGCGGCAGGGAATACGATTTCGTTCATGGTTGGGTTGTAGTAAGCATTGACGGTTTGCGGTGTCATGTGCCATTCCCACTTACGAATTGGGCTACCGAGTTTTTCTAATTCTTTTTCATGGCTAAGCTTGCTTGCGCGCTGGTTGTTGCCATATAAATCGTCAGCTTTGATAGTCAGCTTGCTGTAATCTTCCCAGCGGTCTGGATAACCAATCTTGGGATCAAATTTAGCCAGCTTATCTTTGGCTGCGACTTTCGTGTCTGCGCTCATCCACTCTAGCGACTCAATGCTATTGCCATAGGCGCCACGTAGATTTTCAACCAGCACTTGCATGCGCTCTTTTGCTTCAGGTTTAAAGTGGCGCTTAACGTACACCTTACCAACCACTTCACCGAGTAGACCATTGACCGACGACACACCGCGCTTCCAACGTGGTTGCTGCTCTTGCTGGCCGTTAAGCGTTTTAGCAAAAAACTCGAAGTTTTCTGTATCGATAGCTTCGCTTAGGCTGCTTGCTGCGTGAGTCAGCACTTGCCACTGCATGTAGGTTTTCCAGGTTTCTAGATCGGTGTCTTTAATGACTTCATTTAGACCTTGGATATAGCTAGGCTGATTGATAATGATGTCAGCTTGCTTGTCGGCGCCAAGTGTTGCTAAGTAGCCGTCCCAGTTAATGTCGGGTGCCAATGTAGCTAAATCTTTAACTTGGTATTTGTTATACGTCTTAGTGCTGTCACGGGTTTCAACCACGTCCCAGTGCTTTTTAGCTATCTCAGTTTCAAGTGCAAGAATCGCTTCAGCACTGGCTTTTGGATTGGGTAGGCCAGCTAAGGTATACATTTTTTCGATGTGCTCAAGATACGCTTTACGGATGTTCACGAAGCGCTCATCTTGGTTTAGGTAGTAATCTTTTTCTGGCAGGCTTAGACCATATTGCCAGATATGGGTGGCATAACGGCTTGAGTCTTTGGCATCGACGTTGATATAAAATGCCATCGGTGTACCGCTACCGTTAATTTGGCTGCGAGCAAAGTAAGTCACTAGATCATCTTTTGACTTAATGGCATTAACGGTTTCAAGCTCGCTTTGGATAGGTGTTACACCCAGTTTATTTAGCGTCTCGACATCCATAAATGAGTTATACAGATCGGCAACTTTCTGCTCGTCGCTACCGGCTGCAAGATTTGGGGTTGCAGCCACTTCTTCGATAATCACTTTTACATCATCACGTGACTTTTCACGTAGATCGTAAAATGCACCAGAGCTAGTGCGATCGCTTGGAATAACCGTATCTTTTACCCAGGTACCATTAACGTACGAGTAGAAGTCATCTTGTGGACGAACTGATTTGTCGAAGTTGGCAAAGTCGATGCCAGAAGTGAGGGCTTTTTCTACCGCTACGGCCGCTTCTGTTTTACCTGTATCTGGTGTTTTAACATTAGTCGGTTCGCTATTACACGCACTGAGGCCAACGATAAGGGAAGCGCATAAGCCCCCAACGAGTACTTTTTTCATTTTTCTTCCTTAATCTATACCGTCAATTTGTTGTTTTTTTAGAAGTAAGCTCTGCACTCACGCTTTTATCAAGCCAGCATGAATTACATTGAGTTACGTATGTTAAGGTTTTTAGCGTATAACGAACAAGCCCGCTCTGTAAACTTATGGGGATTATTGGGTAAACATGTGTAAGAAAAGGTTTCCTGGATTGAAATTAAAGTGCTTTTTATCAAATAGCCTGAGTACAAAGATTTAGCGTATAAGCTTTGCCCTAGGTCCTAGGTTCTAGGTCTATAAGCTCGCCTTCTCATGCTGAAGTCCTTGCAGTGATAAGCGTTGAGTGACTGTTGATTTAAGCAAAACTTTGCCCTTTGGCGGCGCTGGCCTCATAATGTCGGCCATTATGGTTATATAAGCTGAGTTCTGCCTGTGCGTTTAGATAAATTTATTTGTGAATCGACTTCACACTCTCGTGTTTCTGCTAAAAAAGCCCTACATCGTGGTGATGTGACTTGTAATGGCGAAGTGGTTAAAAACTCGGGCTTTAAAGTTACCGATGAACATGAGATCCGTCTTGACGGTGAAGTGTTAACCATCATTGGTCCGCGCTTTATCATGCTTAACAAACCTGTTGATACGATCTGCTCAACCATAGATGAAGAGTACCCATCGGTGATAAGCCTGCTGGATGTTATTCGCCCTGAAGACTTACACATTGCTGGGCGTCTTGATGCGGATACTACGGGTCTAGTACTGATCACTACCGATGGTCAGTGGTCGCATAAGATCACCTCTCCTAAGAAAGAATGCGCTAAGCGCTATTTATTAGAAACCGCTGAGCCGTTAACTGATGACTTAGTGCAGCAGTTTAGCGACGGTGTGCAGCTTAATAATGAAGATGGCCTGACTAAACCTGCTGTACTTGAGATTTTAGGTGCTAATCAAGCGCGCTTAACGATTACTGAAGGTAAGTATCATCAGGTTAAGCGTATGCTTGCAGCCGTTGGTAATAAAGTGACTAAACTTCACCGCGAAAGTGTTGGCGCAATTGAACTTGACCCAAGTCTTGGGCTGGGCGAGTGGCGCTACTTAACCGATGTTGAGACTCAATCAGTTAAGTAAGCCAGTTATGTAAATCAGTTAAGTTAAGGCAGTAAAAGTCAGCAAGGCGACTTTAATAGGTTGATTTCAGAACTTAACGGTTACCTATGCTGAAGTTAAGTCAGTAAAGTAACGCTTAATAGTTCATTACTAGACGTAACTACACAACTATACGTAAAAAAAGGGCCCTCTAGTGAGGGCCCAAAAAAAGGTTAAGCGTTGTGAAAACAATTGCTGCTATTACTTAACCTTAATGCTCGTAAAAGCGCTTGGTCGAACAGCTGTGTTAACGCTGTTTTCTGCGACCTGTCGCAAGCAGACCAAGTAGAGCAAGACCTAGGAAGCCTAAGCTACCACCGCTAGA
This sequence comes from Shewanella sp. 125m-1, assembly GCF_052977065.1. Classification (NCBI taxonomy): domain Bacteria; kingdom Pseudomonadati; phylum Pseudomonadota; class Gammaproteobacteria; order Alteromonadales; family Shewanellaceae; genus Shewanella; species Shewanella sp. 125m-1. Next base: position 27,917 of record NZ_JBRILT010000011.1, on the reverse strand, counting down.
ATCTGACTCAGGTTGCTCATCTGGAGTCTCTTCCGCTGGTGGCGGAGTTGGCTCTGTACCATCAGAGTTCACTGTTAGGGTGAAGCTCGTTTGTGCAGCGTCATTAGGGAAGGCTAAGTCGTGTGCCATTACGGTTACCACAGTTTCGCCATACCAATTTTCTTCTGGAGTTAACGTCACCATATTGCCTTCAACGACTGCGGTTACATGCTCAGCAGACACTTGAACTCCATTGGCTGTGCTCTCTTTATCTTGAACCATGACTTCAAAGCTGATGCTAGCGTTCTCATCAACACTCATGTTATTCAAGGCGCCAATCGCAAGGTTGGTTGGTACTTTTAGCGCTGCGGTTGTTGTGATGCTATCACTACCTGTGTAGTCGCTATCGACTGCAATTTGTAGATCTTGACCCACAGCGGTAGCACCCACTCGAGCTGAGAATGACAGCTCAACGGCTGATTGCTCAGGACCAAAGTAGTTGGCACATACCACTAAACCTTCAGAGACTTTCTCGTCAACATCGTTGAAGGCGAAGCTATCACCGATATAGCCATAAGCTGGACCGAAGGTGCCACGAGGACCATGGAAACCGTGCAGACCAATTGAGCCTAAGTGCGATTTTTTACCTGTCATAGTGTCGTAGGCAAAGATGAACTCATGCTCACCCGCGGCAAAGTTAAGCTCGGTAGACGCTAACAGCTCGAAGCTATAACGAGCGTCATAGTCAGGGTCAAAGTTAACACCAAAGGCAAACTCTTGGCGCATGTTGTCCCACTCTACAATCAAGTAACGACCGTCAGTAGTTGATGCCAGTGATACACCGTCGTAGGCTTCTGTCTCCATATTGAACTCAGGCATAATCATACCGTCACCACGCCAAAGTGGAGCAATCACTGTATCTGGGAAGAACTGCTCGTCCATTGGGAAGTGCAGTGGCCAGAATAGCGGCATACTATCAAGCTGGATGAAACCGGCTGGTGAAATCGTTAGGGTGTCCTTCTCCATAAAGTCTGGATTGTTATTATAAAGTGGGATCCTATCGACACCAAAAGCACTTAACGGAATGGTGAGTGTTTCGTTTGCACGACCTGCAATAGCAAATACAGGTTCGATGTATGCTTCCTCAAACAAGTCGAGATAGTAAGGGTTTGAGCCAACAGGAATGCGACACGTTAAGTCGTCATCGCTGGTGGTAAACTGATACTCTCGTGCCTGTGTGTTACTGGCTGGCTGCATGGTAGCAAGACTAATTTGATTGCCTTCAACCGTAAGGTTATCGGTTAAGTCGAGATTATTACCGCTAGCAGTAACTGAGTCCGCTATTAGCTGTAGACCTTCAGGGAGCTCTAACTGCATATTGACGTCACGCTCAAGCCCAAGCATGTTAGGAGCCATCATTACGTTCACTTGAACAATGTCACCCTCTTTAGCTTGCTGCTGACTGGTGCTAACCATTACATCATCACCCGCATGGACTAGATTTAGCGCCATCTTTCCAAGGTTACCGACATTTTCAGCACTGTTACCGACTTCAACCAAGCCATAGAAACGGTCGCCCTGTTTAGCATCGCTTAATGACCAGTTGATGTTAAGGTTATATGGATCGATACCGTTGGTTGTTTGTGGACCAGTGACAGTCACTGAACCATTATCAACGCTTGGAATAATCGCTAAGCTAGTGACAATGTTATCCAAGGTATCTTCTTCATCGCTCCAAGGACGTTTGAAGTTACCAAGCATGGCCCAATAACGACCTGGCACTGGATTATTAATTGCGCAGTACTCTTGAAGACCGGTAAATGAATAACAAATTGCTTCGTCATACCATTCAACCAAACCGTTTTCATTGAGGTCCATGCCGATATCTAACGATGTCTCAGCGGCTTTATCTTCAGAGACTTGCTCCCATACTATGCGAGCTGTACCTTCAGGCACATCGAAGAAGTGCAGCTTAATACCTGAGTTGTCGACCAGAGTGCTAGGGTCCTCAATATCGATATAAGCGGCGCTAAGCTGATGCTCAACCACATCACCTGCTGTGAGACCGTGAACCTTAACATTGAGCTCTGCAATCTCGTTAGTCATCAACTCTGGAGTGAGCATCGTACCGTTATCGCGGTGGATAATACCTGACACCATTTCTGGTAATTTTGAGCCGCTAAAGCGGGCAATAACCGGCAGATACTGATCTGGCATGGATTTATCAGCGGGGGTTAAGTTTACTTTACCGAAGACATCAAGATTAGCTGAACTTGCGTTTACCGAAGTCACGTCTAATACCGTTGCCGTCACCATGATGCTTTGGCTTTCGCCTGCCAGAATAGAGAAGTTCTGCGGATAGACTTCTAGCTGCAAGAACGGCGCGCCTTCCATCGCTAACACTTCTGCATTTACGTCCCAGTCACCGTCTTTAGTTGCAGTAAAAGTACGCATCCAAGTACAGGTGCTTTGACATTCAGCATCAACCAAATAAGGTACGTTGAGTGCGGTTACATCGCCGCCTTCCATAGGGTTAGCTGCACGATAGTTGTCACCGTTCTCATCCATGACGAGACCTGCTTTTACCGCTCTAGCCACATTGATGACACCGCTACCCATTTGATGGAAGCTTGCTGTTTCCAACTCTGCAGGGTAATCATTGTTGTAGGCTTTACCTGATTGTGCAGTCATCATTAGTGCTGACTGGATCATCGCAGGTGTCCATTGAGGATGGGCCTGCGTCAGTAGTGCTAATGCACCCGCAACATGGGGGCCAGACATTGACGTACCGCTGATTGCAACATAGTCACTTGGCGCAGGGTACAAGCTAAATGGCATCTCATCTGAGTAGGCGGCAAATACATCTACACCCGGTGCAGATACGTTGGGCACCATAGTATTTGGATTTGTGGTGCTTGGTCCACGTGATGAGAAGTTAGCTAATATATCAGCCTCACGTTCAGTCGTGGTGATCTCTGAAGCATAGATACTTAACTGAGGTGCAGACTCTGAGTTTGCGACCCAATCCACAAGTGAATTTCCTGATGCCATATCGACATGCATACCAGGAATAGGGAAGGGGTTTAAATTAAGGCTATTACCGCCTCGGCCATCATCCCAAGAGATAGCGTTATAGAGGATGACGCCGCCAGCACCACCTTCAGCAACGTTAACGCCTTTTTGTACGCGGGCTATATCGCCACGCTTACACAGGACAATATCGTCACTTGTAAACGTCCCTTCAGCAAATGGCTCTAAACAAAGTTCATCACCAAAATTCGCAGCATCAACTAAGTTACCCGTAAAATCACCGGTGATACCGTAACCTTCAATATCATCAGGTGCACCAGCACCAACATAGTCGCCAATGCGGCCAGCTACTGGTTCAATTTGGCGACCGTGAGTGCTCGCTGCAACAGAAGTTAACCAAGGTGAGACATGGTCGATATATGATGGTCCGTATTGGCCCCAGTTACCTGCAGATGCTGCAACTGAGATCCCCGCTTCACGTGCTGATAGGAAAGCCATTTCAATCGCATCGTACCAAGGTAAGCTTTCAAGGCCACCAATTGAGAAGTTGATAACATCAACGCCATCAACAATCGCATCTTCAATCGCTGCAACCAGTGCATCACCCGGACAACCACCAAAGGTCTCACCAAATGAACCACCACCTGGGTAACATACTTGGTAAGCAATAATGTTGGCTCGAGGGGCTACACCTGAAATTTCAGGGAAGACTAATGGGGTATCAAATCCATCTGATTTCTCAGTCATTCCTGCTAACTGGTAGGCTACATCGTGCAGTACATTACCCGCTACGGTACCGGCTGTGTGTGAGCCGTGACCGTTGTAATCTTCACCATTGGGGGCACGTTTATAGTCAGCTTCCCACTCTGGGATATCTGGCTGGAATACTGGATCTTTAAAGGTATCGGTAATGATATCGTATGAGCGTACACCAATTAGTTTGCTGTTACACATGTTTGGATATTCAACACAGTCACCGACAAACTCGCCTTTGCCCAGTGGGTTTGTATGTACATAACCATCGCCTGCTACTGCAGCAAATGATGGGTGATCCGAGTTAATACCCGTATCGATAATACCGGCAACGATGCCTTCACCGCGCATCTCTACGCCATCGGGGACACCACTGCCTTGCCAAACCATATCAGCACCAATGTGCTTAGGGCCTACATCAGTAAATAGCTTATATTCTTTAGCACGACTCACGACTTTAACGCCTGGCAAGTCTGCCACTTTAGCCGCTTCTTGCTGGCTTAAGGTCATCGTCATACCGTTTAAAGCAATATTAAAGCGTCGCTTAATCTCGGCGCGCGGTGCGACCATTCTGATTTTACTTGCTGTTAAGTCTTGGGTTTCAGTTAGGTAGCTACGGTAGCTTTTTACTGCCGGGCTTTTAACATCGAGTGTACCGAAGCGCTCACTGCTGCGCATCGATGGTTGTTGGCTACGAGGAGAGGTCGCGGCGAACTCAGGTCGCTCACCTTGATACAATGCAATCGGTGCATCCATCAACTGGATGATGTAGGTGTGCTCCCCTTCAATCTCGTCTTCCCATACGAAAGGCGCCTTATGGCTGCTGCCTTTAGCCGCACGATGTACGTTCATGCCAACTTGCCCAGGGCGGTTACCTTGATTAACACCAGGATGTTTTGGCTTGTTTTTATATTGTTCGATTTGCTCTGGTGTGAGTTTTATTCCGATAAGCTCGCTATTACCACCATTAGTGGTGTCTATGGATAAAGGGTCCGCGACTAACGTCCCTAACCCAGTAGCGTATAACGCAGCCATTGTGACTACGCTAATTTTCTTGAGTTTCATGGTCCATTCCTTGTTATTCGTTGTTGCGAAATTGTTAATGTCGCTGTGCGTTTTTAACTGCAGAATAGTGTTGCGGGCTAATGCGTTATGCGTATAAAGCGATACGTATTTTGTATGCAAATAGGTAGGGTGTTCACCTTTACCCTTTAATAACAGCTGGTTAACTTTTGTTGTAGATTGTGTGCATTGCATGCGGATGGATACAAGTTGTAACAGTGAGCTTCTTGTTCAAAATATTTAACAGTTGTATGTTGTGTTTCTGTTAAATTTGCTGACTTCGGATGAGTCATGATTGAATTTAGACATTTGAGAAATTTTACTGTACTGGCTAGAGAAGGAAATTATCAGAAGGCGGCGCAGAGATTAAACTTGGCACAGCCTTCATTGAGCCGAAGTATTCAGCGTTTAGAGGGGTTACTAGGGACAGAGCTTTTGAACCGTGGTCATCAAGCGATGTCGTTGACGGCATCGGGTGAGTTGGTGCTCAATCATAGTGAAAATATTATTCAAGGGGTCGACACGCTACGCAAGGAATTACAATACCTACAGGGTAAAAGCAGCGGACATCTTGCAATTGGGACTAGCCCGGTTCCAGCTAATACTATCCTTGGGCCTGCAATCGGGCGCTTTATCGATCGCCATCCTGATGTGCATATAGAGTTAGAAGAGGGCACGTGGCAGAATAATTTGGTCAAATTGCTACAGGGAAAATTATCTCTATTGGTTACCGATGTGAGGGGGGAGGAGATAGGTCATGAGGCGTTAGTACAAAGCTTTAACTTGCCCACTTATAATGCGGTGTTTTGTGCCAGAAAAGATCATCCCCTTTCTAAACGTGACATTTTGAGTTTAAATGATATTCGTCAATTCCCGATCGCCATTCCAAGAAACTTACCTGCTGGTGTCGTTGATATGTTCGGTGATCTCTTGTTTCAATATCGCAGTGACTTTGCAGGGCTTTTGCATTATGACGCTTTTTCGCCGATTAAAGCGGCGATGCAGCATTCGCAGATGTTAGCCCTTACTCCTCAGGTAGCCTTATTGGATGAAACGATGAGGAATGAGCTACATATCTTTAAGCCTGTCGATATGCCGAAGTTGGATGTCTGCTTTAGTGTGGTGATGTTGCGCAGTCAGGCTAGTGTAGCGGCTAAACGTTTCTTACAGTTGATGTTATCTAACTCTTAACTCACTTTAAGATGGGATAAAAAAGGCCCCTTATAATCAGGGGCCAAAGACAAGTGATGAAGAAAAGTAACGTTCTAACTTAGCGTTACGGTTCTTTAATTAAGTTAGCGAGTGACGTTTTTTACGGCTGCCAGCTAACAATCCAAGTAGCGTAAGCGCTAGGAAGCCCAGGCTACCCCCACTAGAATCTGACTCCGGTTGTTCATCCGGAGTTTCTTCTGCTGGTGGGGTTGGCTCTATACCATCAGAGTGCACCGTTAGCATAAAGCGGGTAGATGCTTGATCTGAGGGATATGCCATATCATGCACGGTAACGGTAACTTCTGTGGTGCCGTGCCAGTTAGCATCAGGTGTAATGGCAAATGTTTCACCAGTGATAGTCGCTGTAATATTCTCACCGCTGACCATCAAACCATTGACCGTACCTTTTACGTCGTTATACATAACGCTTAAGCCTTCAAGGGTGCTATTTTCTTCCATCTCCATATCTGGCATTGCAGCAACACTGATATTACTTGGTGCTAGCACGGTATGAGTAACAGACACTAACTCTGAATCAGCATATTGAGTCTGAACTGACACTGTGTTGTCACTGCCTATCGCGGAGGCTGATACACGGGCTGAGAACTTAAGCGAAAGTGCTGTTTGCTCTGGCCCCCGATAATCGGCGCAAACCACTGTACCTTCACTGACTTTTTCATCAACGTCGTTATAAGCAAAGCCGTCATTCAAGTAGCCGGAGAGTGGGCCAAATGGCGTACGCTCGCCCCAGAATCCATGCAGACCAATTGAACCTAAGTGAGCATTTGCTGATTTTAAAGTTTGATAAGCAAAGATCATCTCTGGTGTTTCCGGGTCAAAGCTTATTGAGTTAGCAATAATAGTTTGAATGTTAAACTTAGCATCAGGATCTGGGTTGGTGTTACCGACCAAGAAGCTGTTCCACTCTTCACCGCCATCCTACTGGAAGATATAGTGATCATTGGTTACCACACCATATACCACGTTGGTGTAGCGGAATGTTGCCCAATCAATCGAGCCTTGCGGCATCTTCACATCACCGCGCCATAGTGGTGCGATTACCGTGTCTGGGAAGGTTTGAAAGTTCTCATTGAATGGCTGGTTATAGTTCCAAAACTCTGGGTTAGCATCGAGTTGAATATAACCAAATGGCGAGATCCCAAGTACATTTTGTGTGAACTCCTGAGGATTGGCATACAGAGGTATATGAGGTAACCCATTCTCTTCCATCGGTATGTATAGCATCTGGTTAGATAGACCTGAAATACCTAAATCTTGATAGCCTTGCAAAGGTAGGTCATAGAAGGTTTCATCGTCACCGTAAGGCACCTTACAGGTCGCGTCATCTAAGTTGGTAGTAAACACATAGTGACGCTGCATATCGCTAGACGATGCCTGTGCAGCGTTGATGCTAATCGTATTGCCGCTCACTGTCAGGCCTTCATGATAGTCACCTACGCCGCCAACAACGATAGAGTCTTCGATTAACTGCATCCCTTCAGACAGTGCTGCATTTAATGTGAACGCACGCTCTGCCCCGAGTAAGTTAGGTGCTAAATCAACGATGAAATCAACTATATCACCAACCTTAGCCGCCGTTTGCGATGCAGTAATTTCAGTGTCTATCCCCTTATGTTGTAATTTAACAGCAAAATCCCCCAAGTTAGTTGGGTTGTAGTCATCACTGCCTAGCGCAACAACACCGTAGTAAGTGTCACCGTCGGTAGCGCCTGGCAGGTTGTAGTTAAGTTTTAATTGATAAGGAGTCAGACCATCGGTCGTCGCAGGGCCTTCAACCGTCATATTGGCATCATCGGAACCGCCAACAATACCTAGACTGAGAACAAATTCGTCAGCAAGGTTTTTAGGGTCTTCATAGTCATACTTCCAGTTGGCAGCAATTGCCCAGTAACGACCCGGGGTCGGGTTGTTAATGGCACAGAAGTCGCCGTTATCGGTAAATGAGTAACAGATAGCTTCATCTAACCATTGAATGTCACCATCTTCATTGATATCCATACCCAGATCGATAGAGGTATAAGCGTGTTTTGGTGCCGACAGGACTTCCTACACAATTCGCTGCGTACCGGCTGGTACATCGAAGAAATGAACTTTGGCGCCGCCATCGGCTTCTATCTCAGCAAGCGTTAAGCCAGTCGAGTAAGTTCTTGCATCTGCGCGAGGGAGTGCATAGGTAAATGTTTCCCCTTTGGTTAAACCAAATACTTTTGAGTTTAGCGACTGGATCTCTTCAGTGTTAAGCATTGGCGTTAAAGTATGCCCTTGCTCGCGGTGAATAATCCCGGACACTTCAGCTGGTAAGTTGTCGCCACTATAACGAACACCTACAGGTAGGTGCTGCATTGGTGTGCTGCTATTTGCTGGAGTCAGTTTGACTGAACCTGTTAGCTGCAGTCCTGACGAGTCGGCGCCAATCGCTTCGACCTCTAACACTTTTGCTTTTAAGCTAATGGCTTGAGACTCACCCGCTTTAAGAGTAAAGGTCTTTGGCGACACCTCTAGCTCTAGCATAGGTGCACCATCCATAGTTTCAGCTGTCGCATCAACGGTCCAAGTTCCTTCTTCTGTCGCTGTTACTGTGCGCATCCAACTACATGTACTGGCACAGTTATCTTGATAGAAGTAAGGCAGGTTCAAGGTGTGAATGTTACCGCCATTATTGGGGTTAGCTGCGCGGTAATTTTCAGCTGTTTCATTGAGCAATAAACCCGCATTATTAGCACGTGATACGTTGATCACGCCACTACCTGCATCACTGTATCCCGCTGGGACGGGGTCATAGGGCGAGCCATCGCGCGAGCGAGTGGCATTATCTAATGACGCTGTGGTCATCAATGCCGATTGAATCTGCGCTGGCGTCCAATCAGGATGCGCCTGAGTCAGTAGTGCCATAGCGCCTGCTACGTGAGGTGCTGCCATCGATGTACCGCTAATTGCTGCGTAATCCGCTGGCATACCTTGCGTGCTAAATGGCATCTCATCGGCCCAAGCTGCAAACACGTCAACACCTGGCGCAGCTAAGTTTGGTGACATCACATCGGGCGCTTCAAGATTGGGACCACGCGATGAGAAATCTGCAACGTAATCAGCAACTCGTTCATTGGCCACCACTTCAGAGGCCGTGATGGTTATGCTGTGATTGTCACCACCTTTAAGCCAATCTTCTAGACCAAAGTAACCGTTTTTGGAGTCACCATAGTAAGCGTTGTAATCAATATGAATACCTGGGATAGAGTAAGGATCATTGGCAGTGGTTTCTGAGTAACCCGAGTTCCACAGGATAAAGCCACCTGCGCCACCGGCCTCAACGTTAGTCGCTTTGGTTACGCGGGCAATATCACCACGCTTACACACAACAATTGGCGCGGTAGCAAATGGATTTCCATCAGGATCTACCGAGAAGAAGTCTGCAGGGAAGGGGTCGTTACACTTTTCATATTCACTGCCGTAAGCTTTGGCTTCAACAACGGGGCCTGTGTAAGCGCCAGTTAGCCCGCCACCGACAAGTTCATCAAGCGGCTTTTCTCCCCCAGTTGATGCAGTTAGCGTTTTACCTTCAACCGCTATTTCGCGGCCATGAGTCGTTGCTGCTACAGAGGTGATCCAAGGTGAGAAGTGGTCGATGGCGCCGCGTGCTTGACTGGCATGTTGCGGTGCATAAGAGTTACCGGCAGAAGCAGCAACCGAGATCCCAGCTTCACGTGCAGCCAAGAAACCCATCTCCATAGGGTCATCCCAAGGGAAAGTACCAAAAGGGCTACCAATTGAGTAGTTGATAACATCTACGCCATCAGCAACGGCATCTTCAATACCTGCTAACAGCGCAGAGCCAGGACAACCACCATAACCGTCACCATAGCTGCCGTCACCAGGGAAACAGACTTGATACATAATGATGTTGGCGCGTGGTGCAACACCAGACACTTTGTCAAATTTAAGGCCAGTTGGTATGCCATCACCAACTTCGCCCGTAATAGCGACCACATGCTCTACATTAAACAGCTCATTTCCCGCCGCAGTTGAAGCCGTGTGTGAACCATGACCATTATAATCCTCACCGTTTTGAGGGCGCTTAGGGTCGGTAATGTTCCAAGAGGGTTGCTCTGGCTGGAAAGCGGCATCCATATAACTGTCGGTGATGCTCTCATAGGAGCGAATACCGATAAGCTTATCGTTACACATGCTGGCAAATTCAACTTTTTCACAGTCACCTAGGTAACTGCTATAGCGATCTGGCATTGTATGGGTATAACCATCGCCTGCAACTGCCGCAAAAGAGGCGTGATCTGAATTGATACCGGTATCAAGTACCCCAACGACAATGCCTTCACCTTTGTATTTATCATCAGCTGCACTTCCAGTCCAGATGCCGTCGGCACCTATGTGTCCTGGACCATTATCAGTGTGTAACTCATACATTTTCTCAAGGCTAACATTACGAATACCTGGAAGGCTGGCAACGTTTGCAGCTTGCTCTTGAGTCATGCGTAGCGCCATACCATTAAACGCCAATGTGTATCGATTTTTTATATCAAGATTGGCCCCAACCCTTGCGGATATTTAGTTAAGCGCTTGATCTTGTTTATCAGTTAGGTATTGGCTGTATTGCTTAACTGAACTGCTTTTAGTATCGAGTTTGTTGTGGCCACGAGGGCTTAACATACTAGGGATGGTGTTAACCGTCGGGGATGTTGCCTCAAATTGCGCAACGCCACCACGGTAGAGAGAAACGGGTTTGTCGCTTAACTCTACGATATAAGTTTGTTCCCCTTGTAAACCTGCTTGGTGTTTAAACGGTACTTTGCTGTTTTGGTTTGTAGCGATTGCACGGTGAATATTTTGTGCGTTACTCGCGGGACGGTTTACGCTATTGCCGGCTCTACTGTTACCACTTCGGAGCTCTTCATTGTATTTAAGGATGGCATCTGTGATTTCGATACTACGTATATTGTTATCAGTGCCAGAAGCGGCCACTGTGCCTGCACTAGCGGCGTAGATTGCCGCGATAGTCATCAGACTTATTTTTTTTAGTTTCATTGTTCTGCCTTCTGGTTGTATTTGTGCAACTAGATTGTTAACTGTTTATTTCTTTGGTGGCCAATAGTCAGAGTGAATGCTGTTATAGCTGATGGGTATGCAAGTTTTTTTATGATTAAAAACGGACTGTGTATGTGGTTTTATCGTGTTGAAGTACGAGGGTAATTGAATTGAACGGATCTAATTTCATTTAGAAACCCTATAATTAATAGCAAGATGAACCGGAAATATTAACAGGGATACAATTGATACAAGTTGTTACATTGCCGCTATAGCGAACTTGTGTCGGGCCTTTATCTGGCATAGTTTGTAGGAGCTGAAGCAGAGGCCGGACAGGTTAATCAAGGGTTAACCTTCAACTGGTAGTATCAGTTTGTAGGCTGAAGTGTGACTTCGGCTTGAACTTATTTTGGATTGACCATTATTAATTGGATGAGGTTTATGGAGCTGCGGCATATAAAACATTTTGTGGCGTTGGCTGAATGCAAGAGCTTCAGTGTTGCAGCTGATAAGCTAGCCATAACTCAGCCATCATTGACACGCAGTATCCAGAAGATGGAGCAGAACCTTGGGGTGCAGCTGTTTACTCGAGACTCAAGGCATGTAAAGTTGACCTTTCATGGGGACTTGGTGCTAAAGCATAGCGATAAGATTTTAAATGGCGTCCATCTGCTCGAGTCTGATATAAAAATTAATAGTGGTAAATCAACAGGTAAATTGGTTGTTGGTGGTGGGACTCTTGCTTCAAGTAATATATTGAGTGAGATCCTCAGCGAGTTCTCAAGGTTCTCACCATCGATAAGTGTCGAGCTGCGTACCCGAGATGTGAGTGAACTTAATGACTTACTCTCAAGGGGGGAGCTGGATTTGTTTGTTGCTGAAACGAAAGTCACTGGTTTCGATAAGCGAGAAGACTTAAACATTATTAATTATTGTAGCTCTGTGGGGGTCTTTTGCTGTCGGCCCGACCATCCACTGGTGAGAGAGCAAAATTTATATACTCCCAGATTAAAAGACTTTCCTATCGCGTTGCCTAGAGCAACAACTCACGAGCTTGAAAGTTTGTTTGGCGACCTATTTGATAGCAGTCGACATGCATTTTCTGGCTTAGTAAGGTTCGAGCTTTTCCACTCAATAAGGCAATTGCTATATAACAGCGACATGATTAGTTTATTACCAAAAGTGATTATTGACGAAGAGTTAAGTGCTGGACGTTTGGTGTTATTAAACGTGAAAGACATGCCTTACATCAGTGTGGATTATGGTGCTGTGTATTTAAAATCTCGCGGGTTAACTCCAGCTGCAAAGGAATTTATTTCATTTATAGGAACCGCTGGAAGCTAGGGCGTTAAGCTCTTGAAGTGCATTAATTATCGCTAAAAATATAGGCTGTAAGTCATGACGCTTTACAGCCTGTATTTTGCCAGCCTATAAGAAGCAAGAGGCTGTATCAATGGTGGGGCTTACCGCTATTACTTCAGTAATTCAATTTTGCCACTAATCGTCGACACGCCGAGATCTGCACGGCCATCACCCGTTTGGAATTTTAGGTAGGATTGCGGCGAATACTTTTCTTTAGTGATCTTGTCGTCAGTTAATTTGTTGCTGATCTTGCCGCCGGGGCCGCCGTTGATATCGAAACTGATATTGGTGGTATCTAGGAGTGTAATACTCATATCACCACTGACGCTGCCAAGTTTAGCTCGACGGGTTAACGCTGTCAGCGATAAGTCTACATCGCCGCTAACGGTTTTGACATTCAATGAGTCGATATTACCCAGGGCTAAAGTGGCATCACCTGAGACCGTTTCTACTGAAACCTTGCTGGCCTTGGTGTCTGCGCTGAGCTCACCACTGACGAGTTGATAGTCTAGTGAGCCACTACTTTGGCTATCTTTGATATCTCCTGATACGGTTTTAAGCTGAGTCTCCCCCGTTAAATTACGTGTAAAAATATCGCCGGATATGGTTTGTAGCAGACTTTTTTCATGTAAGTCGTTAGCCTTGATATTGCCGCTGACAGAGCTTACCTCAAGCTTGCCAACTAAGGCATTTAGCGTGTAGTTCGCCGAGACGCTTTCGGCCTCAAGCACAAGTTGCTTTGGTAGTGTGATAACTAAATCAGAGCCGTCTTTATTCTTACCATTATATTGGCGCGGCATCTTATCTTCGATCGTGACACTATTACCTTTGATTGAGAATATGAAGCCTTCACTGAGTTCGTCTAAAGTGCCTTTTATTGAGATTTCATTTTTATCCCAAGACTTAAATGTGACGCTACCACGCTGTACTTTCACTTTTACAGCAGGATTTGCTTGAACAGCTTGTTGCTGTTCAATAGCTTCTCCTGCGATAGTCATATTCGTAAATAAAACAGCGCTAGCCATTAGCGTAGTGATGAGTGTTGGTTTCATATTAATGCTCCTTGAGGTAATGGGTTAACGGGTAGCGTTTGACCTTGCTGTAATAGCTCAATCTCTTTGTGTTGAGTCCACAGCCATAGCTGCCACAGTTCCTTATCATTAGGGGATTTTTGTAGTGTTTGGTAGATCTGTTCGGCTGCCTTTCTGAGCTGCTCTATGCCTTTATCTAGGGGGACGCCTAGCTCGGTTCCTTGCCAGTTAACTAGGTGCGGTTGCTGACTAAGCTGCTGCACTTGAAGCTGATGCTGCATCTGGATCTCGGCTAAGGTAAGCTGCAATGGTGAATCACTTGGCGAGGGCAGGCTATTTTGCTGCCAAACATTCATCCCCAACAGGCCTGTGAGTAGCACTATGCAGGCAATCGCGAGGCGTTGCCATTGCTCGCTTTGCTTAATGTGAGGCTGAGCCTGCTGAAAATCGGGTTTATCGAGTTGCTTTTCAATATCGCTCCAAAGGTCTCTTTGAGGGGCGAGTTCTTGAGGAGCCAGTTTGACTAATTGTGTGAGTGTTGTTTTAACGTTATTCATTGCGGCCTCCTTTCTCTAGCGGGTTTGGGTCTATAAGCAATTCAAGTAAATGTCGAGCCCTGTGGTATTGCGCCTTGCTTGTACCTGCTGCAATGCCCATTAGTTGGCCAACTTCTTCGTGCTTATAGCCTTCTAAGGCATGTAATACAAAAACGATCCGCGCTCGCTCTGGCAATTTGAGTAATAGTTTATCTAGGTCTTCATATTCATCACTGATGCTCTGCACATCGGTGTCACTACTGACAAATCGCGACCAAAATGAGCGATGTTTCTTAAGGCTAGATAGAGCCTGATTGACGCTGAGCGTGTGCAGCCAAGTTGTAAACTGACTTTCACCGCGAAACTGAGGCAGCTTTTGCCATAGTTTGACGAAACAATCCTGGGTGGCTTCCTCTGCTAACGACACTTGACCCGTGATCCTTAAGCAAAGTGCGTATACTCGCTGGTGGTGCAGTTGATAGAGCTGCTTAAAAGCGGACTTATCACCTAACTTTGCTTTATCTATAAGTTCAGATTCTAGAAGCGGCCTTGACGCCATGACCTGTATTTGTACCGTCACTCAACTTTCCTTGTGCGCTTACGTTACTAATAAGACATAGCCAACAGATAAAAAGGTTTAAATGCAATAGAAATTATTTTTTGCTGGTCGAGATGCAAAGATAAATCTTGTTTGTTATGGCTTGAGGCTAGCTATTTTTATGGATATAGCGGCTGGATTTAGCAAAAAAAGAGAAGCCAAGTATGCTTCTCTCAATATAGATAAACAGATAAACCGACATTGTGACGCGAGCTCAGCTTTTTTGAAGGCTAACTTAGATTTGAGAATGCTAACTTAGCACTTGGGACTGCGAGCTTTGATTTTAGAGTGCTAGCCTAGCTTAGTTTTGAGAAAACGAGCTGTGCGCCAACAAGATCTGCCAGTGCAGTACCTACGGTCTTAAACACCGTGATTTCTTCATTGCTAGTACGGCCTTTAACTTCTGCTGTGCAAAGCTGACCTAATTCGCCTTTTACATCGTCAAGGGAAAACACACCTTCTGCCACTGGGATCTGTAACTCTCCAGCCTCAGCAAATACATTGATTTTGGAATCAACAAACACCGACGATTTAGTGATTAATTGGGTATCACATTCGCGTCTATCGTGGTTGTGGTTACCGACAAAGTCAGTGTGTGTGCCAGATTGAACCCAATCACCGTTAAACAGTGGTGCTGGACTGCCGGTAGCACAGCTAATGACATCGGCCTCGCGTACACTTTTCTCTAAGTTAGAGCATAGAATGACTTCAATATCTTGGCGTTTGTTGCGGATAAGCTCAACCGTTTTGCGAGCCTTTTCTTCGCTGCGCCCCCAAATGGTAATTTGAGTGATCGGGCGCACGCTGGCATGAGCCAGTGCCATAAAAGAGGCTAAATTGCCTGTACCGCAAACCAGTAGTTTGCTGGAGTCTTCACGAGACAGATATCGGCTACCTAGTGCAGAGATTGCAGCGGTGCGCCAATAGGTGACGCTAGTGCCGTCTACTAATGCTTGAGGCTCACCGGTCTCTCGACTAAAGACCAATATTTTAGAGTAGAGACTAGCCAGTTTAGGGTCTTTTTGTGGGTTACCAGGAAAGTAAGTAAACGCTTTTACAGCGATAGCTTTGTCATTCCATGAAGGTAAGACTGCAAAAGCGTCACTATGGCTGGCTGACTCATCTAAGCTGAAAACTTGACGTTGCGGCATACCTGCGGGGCGAGAAAATGTCTCATCTAGGGCATTGATTAAATCTGGGAAATTAAGGGATTGATGAACTGACTCTGCATTGATGACTAACATGAAAATCTCCATTTAAGTATATTTTATACTATTTATAGGCTTTGCCTGAGTCAATGAACTTTTATGAGCTGAATTATATTTCAACTTAATAATTATATTGTTAGATATTATTTGCTGTTTTTAGGTGTTTTTGTAGCTAAATGTCCTACCTAATCAGCCGATAAAATAAAAGACAGCCTTAGGTAACTGCTATTTGATGTTTTCTAAGGGACTTAAGCTAATAAAAAAGAGATGTAACATGCTAATTCGATATAAATTAATGTTAAGTGCAGGCGTGTCTATCACTGCATTAGCGGCCATGTTTGGCCTTCAAGTTTATTTTAGCCAAGTGCAAACGGAATTAGCACAAGCTTCGCAGGATATTTCGGGGCTTAAAAATGAGATGTTAACACTACGCAAAGATGAAAAGGATTTTCTAGCAAGAAAGGATCTTAAGTACGTTGATCAGCATAAATCTGATAATCGTGATGCTCAAGCAACAGTGGTTAAGTTGACTAGTGTATTTGAAAAATACGCTATACCCGCTGCAAGTTTAACCCTTTTTAGCCAAGAACTTGCCCGCTATGAATCTGCCTTTAGCAATGTTGTGAGTCTCAATAAGCAGATAGGCTTAACGCCAAAAACAGGTTTATACGGCACGTTGCGAGGCGCTGTGCATCAGGTTGAAGGTTTAGTTGAGCAATATAATGAGCCTGAACTGATGGTGCAGATGCTGCAACTTAGGCGAGCCGAGAAAGATTTTATGCTAAGGCGTAGCGAAAGTTATGTGGGTAAATTTGATGATAACCTGCAGCAATTCCTCAATACTCTGAGCTTAGCCCAGCTTGATGAGCAAGCGAAGCAAAAGATAGCCCGCTATATCCAACAATATAGCACAGACTTCAATACGTTAGTGCAAAAAGAGCAGCAACTCGGTCTGACCATTTCTGAAGGTGAGCGTGGACAATTGCGCCAAGCTGTCGCCAATACCGATAGGGCGCTCAATCAGCTCGAATCTTTGGCGATGGATGTGATTAGCGATAAAAAAAGCTCGGCATTTATTGTCGGACTTTCAATTGCGGTGCTGATTGCTGTGGCTCTGGCATTTGCGACCTTGATGATTATTCGCAGTATTATTGAGCCAGTTAAGCGCATTACTGAGGTGATCACTTATATCGAAGAAAATAAAGACTTATCTATGCGCTGCGATGCGAGCAGTGACGATGAGCTTGGTCAAATCGCTAGGCACTTTAACAGTATGGTAGAAAGCTTCCAGCAGCTTATCCATCAAGTGACTCAGTCTGTTGATACTATGAATGACTCTTGCCAAGATTTAGCAAGCAATGTGGCGCGCGCTTCACAAGGTGCTGAGAACCAACTGAATGAAACCGATATGGTCGCAACGGCGATTACTGAGATGGGAGCCACCATTGATGAGATTGCTAAAAACACTGAACTTGCTGCTAATAAAGCCAGTATGACTCACGACAATGCTCAAACAGGGCAGGTTGGTGTGCAACACACAATCGAAAAGATAGAGTTATTGGCGCAGCAGATCAACGAGTCGACTGATGTGGTGACAGATCTTGAAAAAGACAGCGCAACTATCGGTAGCGTACTTGATGTCATTCGCGGCATTGCCGATCAAACCAATTTACTAGCATTAAACGCCGCGATTGAAGCTGCAAGAGCCGGTGAACAAGGACGTGGTTTTGCCGTGGTTGCCGATGAAGTGCGCAGTCTTGCGATGCGTACACAAGAATCAACAGAAGAGATCGCCGCGATCATACAAACCTTGCAGTCCCGCACTCACTCTATTGTGAGCTTGATGCACGCGAGTTGTGAGCAGGGCAATGCAAGCGCTGAACAAGCGGCCTCAGCTGGTAGTTTATTACAGCAAATCAACAGCGACGTAACCAATATCATGGATATGAGCACACAAATTGCGGCGGCAATTGAAGAGCAAAGCATGGTGGCTGCAGAGGTTAATCAAAATGTGGTGGTGATCCGCGATATCGCTCAGGAAACGGCAGAGGTGGCAACGCAAAACGCGAGTGCGACGGATGAGGTGCGTGAGCGTGCCGCGTATCTACGAGATGCGGTGAGTAAGTTCAAGGTATAAGGCTATGGCTTGAACATGATGATAGTAAGCCTCTAGTAACTACTCTAATTACTAGGCGTTTACTTTCATCGGTCTTGAATTTTAGGCATAAAAAAAACCTCGCTATGCGAGGTTTTAATGTAGCGATAATAGGTCTTAATATGCCTTGTCGCTGGTCTAGCTATTGTTGTTGCAACACCTAAACTAAATATTGGTGCCCGAACCCGGAATCGAACCAGGGACACGAGGATTTTCAATCCTCTGCTCTACCGACTGAGCTATTCGGGCAACGGGCGCTATTAAAAGGCTTTTACCGTTTTTAGTCAACCCATTTTTGAAAATAAGTGATTTTTATTGCTTGCCCGTTGAATAATTCGGCACTTAGCTTTAGAAGTAAGCAATAATCGTAAATGAATGGTTTATTGCTTAAATTGCTTAATAAGTTTGATGAAAATAGCTTTGCTGCTTTGAGTGAGCATACAAGGAAGTGACGCTTTTGAGATGCACACGACTTACAGCTATATAGAGGGAGAGTTTGATTGGGTTATCAAACGCAGATCATCTGGAATATTCAGCGACATCCAATCGTCATGTTTATCGCGATGGCGGTTTTATTGCTTCTTTCTGTGTTGGGGGCTAATCGCCTCAATCTCGATGTGGATTTTAATGACTACTTCGCGCCGTCAGATCCGCGATTTGTGGCATTCAATAACATGATGGCTAAATTTGAACGTCATGATCAACTTTGGCTGTTGTTAGAAACGCCGCAAGATTGGCGAGATAAAAAGCCACAGGCGCAATTAGCTTTGTTTCTGGATAAGCTTGATGCCAACCAAGATATCGCCAGTATCCAAGGCTATAACCAGTTTATTGATGGCACAGCCAAACAGGATAAAATTTTAGCTTATAAAGCTCACCCTCGGCTGTCCTCTGTGCTGTCTACTGATGGTCACGCGCTACTGTTAAAGTTGCAATTAACTAGTCTCAGAGCGCCTGAGTTCACTACACAGAGTTTGTGGTTAGACGATGTACTGCAAAGAGTCACTAACGATAGTCGCCATTATTGGCAACCCTTAGGGGTTAACTTTTATCTTAATGGTACTCACGCACTTAACTGGCAATATGCTCAAGTATTAAGTCATGATTTGAGCTGGTTTGCCCCAGCCTTGTTAGGCATTATCTTGTTGATGGCGGTGCTGTTTATACAGCAAAAGTCGTGGATTTTTGCGCTTATTGTTAATACTGGGGTCACATTAATATTAACCGTGGGGTTAGCGGCTTGGTTAAAACTGACGCTTGCGGCGATTACCGCTTTTGTGCCAGTGATTATAGTGACACTCGCTTTAGCTTATGCATCTCATTTGTACTTTGGTTGGCAAACCCAGATGAGCCTAGGAAAAACAAATCAGCAGGCTTTACGTTATACGGTTGAGGTTAATCAAGCGCCACTGTTTTACTCTAGCATGACGACCATCTTTGGCTTTAGCTTATTACTACTGAGCCCATCACCGCCAATCCAAAGTTTTGGCTTACTGGTTGGGTTTGCTGTGCTGTGTAATTATATTCTCAGTCTAACAAGTCTGATTTTTTTCGCTAAATATGCGGGCGCACCCAAAAGCAAACTGCTTAATTTCAATAAGGTGCTGGTGTTAGCGAAGCTCAACACTAAACAGCCGCTAGCGGTGATGCTCGGTATCGTCATTTTGAGTGCAATGGCTCTTGTTAGCGTATCGAAGCTGAGCTTAAATGATGATCCCTTAAGTTACTTTGAGCCAAGCACCCCTTTTATTGTTTCAAGTCAGAAAATGGCGCAATACTTTTCGGGGATAAATCTGCAGCATTATGTTGTCAGTGGCGTAGAGCGAAAACAGATAAATAAGACTGAGATCAGCTTTATCTATAAATTCAGCCGTTTTTTAAAACTGCAGCCACAAGTGATTAAGGTGCAGCATATCGGTGACTGGATAAAAAGTGCTGGGCTTGGGCAGAGTCAGTTTAAGCAGATCTTGGCCAGAAATAGCGTGGCACAACTGGGCTTGGCAAGTGAGTTGTCGGTTGATAAACAATCGAGCTTAATGACGCTATATTTACAACCTATGACAGCCATGGAGCTTATTGCTTTTGAGCAACGGGTCGATACCTGGTTAGCCGAAAATGCAATCGGTGTTGGTGTCAGTCCACCACTTGGGAGTAATTTGTTGTTTGCTCATCTTAGTGTCGATAATGCCAATAGTATGCTTGTCTCTTTTGCTGTCGCTTTAATTGGCTTGGCGATATTATTGAGTGTATTAAAGCGATCGTTAATTTTTGGTTTTATGGGCTTACTGCTTAACTTTTTACCTTTGTTGTGGGTATTTGCCCTATGGCAAATGAATGGTGGTTTTATCAGTTTAGGTACCGCATTGGTATTAGGAATGATGCTTGGGATCATCGTTGATGACACCTTACATTTGATGCTAAAGCTGCCTGATAGGGGAGAGATCACCACTGTTTCTATATGGGATAGTTTATCTAAGGTCTTGCCTGTTATTAGTTTTACCACCTTGACCATTACGCTCGGCTTTTCAATCGGCCTATTATCAGACTTTACGCCTATCTCTCAGTTAAGCTTGCTGTCTTGTCTCGTGGTGCTCTTTGCCTGGGGTTTTGACGTATTAATGTTACCGGTACTTTATCGGCGCTGGCTATTGAGAAAAGCTGAACACTAGTTGCTTGAAATGACAAATTTTCGTTACGGGGCTTTATTTTTCGGTACTAGTCAAATTTTGAACAAAAAAATAAGACCTCAAAAAGAGGTCTTATTTATTGTCAAATATGCATGTTAAACTGGTTTAGTTAGTGACTAACTTATTGTTAGGGAAATTAGCCTTCATCACCATGAGTGCATGATCTTTAAGCTTTTCTTGTCCAAGTTCACCATAGGCAGTAGACATGATTTCTAATGCTTTTTCAGCTGATGGGGTACCTGGATAAGTCTCCAAAACTGACTGTGCACGTACTGCAGCTGCACTCCATGCATTCATTTTTATGTAGTATTCAGCTACCTTGATCGAGTAAAGTGCCAGTCTATTTTTTAGATGCTGCATGCGTTTTTGTGCATCTGCTGCATACTTACTGTTTGGATATGACTTAATCAGTCTATCGAAATCTTTAAATGCATCTTGTGCGGCTTTAGGGTCGCGGTCAGAACGGTCGATATTTAGCATATCGTGAAACATGTATCGATCAGACTGCATATTGACTAGGCCACGCATGTAGTAAACATAATCAATATCTTTATGTGTTGGGTTTAAGCGAATAAAGCGATCGATATTCGCAATGCCTGACGCTGGATCGTCAAGTTTGTAATAAGCATAAATGAGGTCAAGCTGTACTTGAGTCTTGTGTGGACCGAATGGAAAACGCGAATCCAAGGCTTCTAGAGAACGCACAGCTTTGCTGTAATTACCTAGTTCCATCGAGGTTCTTGCTTGAGAATAAAGCATTTCCGGTGAACTTTTTGTCATCTGAGGGTCTTCGCCCTGTTTACTACTACAGGCCGTAGCTGCAAGCGTGATAAGGACTACAGCGACACTTTTGGCAATTTTATGCATACTTGAATTCGATTCTTTTAAAGTTATTGTTAAGAATTTTTCCATTTCACGATAAAATAGAAACAATCCGATTGTAACAGATAGTAAACATTTTTGGACCCAGAAAAGTGGGTACGGTTCATATGACACAAGAGATTAATCTAAAAAGCGAGATAACAGCAACACAAACCGGACAAAGATTAGACCAGACTTTGGCTGATTTGTTCCCTGACTACTCGCGTACACGTATCAAAGAATGGATTTTATCAGGTTCAGTCTTTATTGATGGCGAAGTTTCTGACAAGCCTAGAGTTAAAGTGCTAGAAGGTCAGGAAGTTACGGTTGCTGCCACGTTAGAAGAAGAAACGAAAGCTAAAGCTGAAGCTATTGATTTAGATATCATCTATGAAGATGACCATATTCTAGTTATCAATAAGCAGGCTGGCTTAGTGGTTCATCCTGGCGCAGGTAATCAAGATGGTACTTTAATGAATGCCCTGCTGCATCATTGCCCTGGTATCGAATTAGTGCCGCGTGCAGGTATTGTGCATCGTTTGGATAAAGACACCACAGGTTTGATGGTGGTGGCCAAAACGGTTGAAGCGCAAACACACTTGGTTTCTGCACTGCAGGCCCGTGAGATCACGCGTGAGTATGAAGCGATTGTGACAGGTACGATTATTGCCGGCGGCACTGTCGATGAACCAATCGATCGTCACCCGACTAAGCGTACCCATATGGCAGTTGTTCATAACGGTAAGCCTGCGATGACTCATTATCGCGTGGCGGAAAAGTTCAGAGCGCATACTCGCCTAAGATTACGTTTGGAATCTGGCCGTACGCACCAAATCCGTGTCCATATGGCACATATTGGTCATGTTTTGGTTGGTGATCCTGTTTACGCGGGTCGTCCACGTCCACCAAAAGG
The DNA here is from genome assembly GCF_052977065.1 of Shewanella sp. 125m-1. Lineage (NCBI taxonomy): Bacteria > Pseudomonadati > Pseudomonadota > Gammaproteobacteria > Alteromonadales > Shewanellaceae > Shewanella > Shewanella sp. 125m-1. The sequence goes on along the minus strand of NZ_JBRILT010000011.1, from coordinate 5,472 downwards.
GGCTGCACCAGACTTTTTCGAGACTTACATGGGCTTTAAGCGTCAAGCACTGCACGCAGTTAGACTTGAGCTAGCACATCCATTTACTTGTGAAATCATGAGCTGGCAAGCACCTATCCCAGAAGATATGGTGAAGCTGACCAGAGCGTTACGTAAAGATACTGAAGAAAATCCTTTAGTTTATTCATGATAAGCAAAATAGAAAATCAAGCTTGGTTTATCCCATCTGGGGTGAGCCTGGCTTTTTCTACTAAAGAAGGTGGCGCTAGTTTGCCACCTTATGCCAGCCTGAACCTAGGGCTGCATGTTGGTGATGATCCTAACAAGGTCCTGGCCAATAGATCGCTCATTGTTGAGCAGCTAAATCTTCCCGCAAAGCCTGCCTGGCTAGAACAAACCCACAGTATTGACGTTGTCGATGCTGACAATACCCAAGTTCATCATGCCGATGCGAGTTATAGCGATAACACCGAGCAAGTTTGTGTTGTGATGACCGCCGATTGCTTACCGATATTATTGTGTGATGAGAATGGCACCGAAGTCGCCGCTGTTCATGCTGGCTGGCGCGGTTTGTGTGATGGAATTATTGAAGCTACTGTCGAAAAATTTAATCATCAACCTAATGAACTGGTTGCCTATTTAGGGCCTGCCATTGGGCCTACAGCTTTTGAAGTGGGCGCTGAAGTTAAAGCACAATTTGAAACTAAGCATCCGCAATCGAGTCAATTCTTTACTTGTCATATCAACCCGCAAGGGGAGCAAAAATATATGGCAGATATTCAAGGGTTAGCCAGCTTTAGGCTTTCACTCTTAGGTGTTGGGCGTATTTTTAAAGATCAACGCTGCACAGTTTCTGATGTAAAAAGCTTTTTCTCCTATCGTCGTGATGGCATTACGGGCCGCATGGCATCATTTATTTGGCTTAATCGCTAAATCAAACTTGATTTTGTTTAAATAGTCCCCATCTTTTAAGTAACAGATATTCTGCTCAATTGCGGAGTACCCCCTTTTTCTTGTGTGAATTTTAGTGCGAATGAATATGTACCATTGAATTGGAATGTATTAGTACGTCCAATTCAATGTCTCGAAACAGAAACGCAATGTTCATTGCCTTTTATTTACCCAATTTTTATGAGTTATCGGAGGATTTATGCGACTCGATCGTATGACTAATAAATTCCAGATGGCGATCTCAGATGCTCAATCATTAGCACTCGGTCGAGATCATCAATTTATCGAACCATCACATTTGATGATGGCATTACTAAATCAAGATGGAGGGTCAATTCACCCTCTACTTACGCAAGCAGGGATCCAGGTGAGTACCCTGCGATCTTTATTGAGTAAGGATTTAGAGCAACGACCACAAGTTGAAGGCACTGGCGGCGACGTACAGTTATCGCAGGCATTAGTTCGTTTATTGAACCTTTGCGATAAATTGGCGCAGAAACGCAAAGACAAGTTTATCTCTAGTGAGCTATTTGTATTAGCTGCGCTAGAGGGCAACGATGCGCTAGCGCAAGCCCTGAAACAATCTGGTGCGACAAAAGAGTTAATGGAAGCGACAATCACTCAGATCCGTAATGGCCAAAATGTCGATGATCCTAACGCTGAAGATCAACGTCAAGCATTGAAGAAATTCACTGTTGATTTAACAGAGCGTGCCGAGCAGGGAAAATTAGATCCTGTAATAGGGCGTGACGATGAAATTCGTCGTACCATCCAGGTGCTGCAACGTCGTAGTAAGAATAACCCGGTACTTATTGGTGAACCGGGCGTAGGTAAAACGGCGATTGTTGAAGGGCTTGCTCAGCGGATCATTAATAATGAGGTGCCTGAAGGCATCAAAAATAAGCGTGTATTATCACTCGATATGGGCGCATTAGTGGCGGGGGCTAAATACCGTGGTGAATTTGAGGAACGTTTAAAAGCGGTACTTAATGAGTTATCTCAAGAAGAAGGACAAGTGATCCTCTTTATTGATGAGCTGCACACTATGGTTGGCGCTGGTAAATCTGATGGTGCGATGGATGCGGGTAATATGCTCAAACCTGCATTGGCTCGTGGTGACTTACATTGTGTTGGTGCAACGACGTTAGATGAGTACAGGCAATATATTGAAAAAGATGCCGCACTTGAGCGCCGTTTCCAAAAAGTATTGGTAGATGAGCCGAGTGTTGAAGACACCATCGCTATTTTGCGTGGTTTAAAAGAACGTTATGAATTGCATCATCATGTCGAAATCACCGATCCGGCAATTGTTGCGGCGGCGAGTATGTCGCACCGTTACATTTCAGATCGTAAGCTACCCGATAAAGCAATCGATCTGATTGACGAGGCCGCATCAAGCATTCGTATTCAGATTGACTCTAAGCCCGAATCATTAGATAGGCTTGAACGTCGTGCTATTCAGTTAAAACTTGAAGAGCAAGCACTAAGTAAAGAAGCTGATGAGGCGAGTTTACGTCGTCTAGAAGTGCTACGTGCGGAGCTGAAAGAGGTTGAAGCGAAAGCGTCGGAGTTAAATGAAATTTGGCGTACTGAAAAAGCGGCATTAGCAGGAACTCAGCATATTAAGGCTGATCTTGAGCAAGCGCGAATGGACTTAGAGGTTGCAAGACGTGCGGGTGACTTAACTCGTATGTCTGAGCTGCAGTACGGACGTATTCCAGAACTCGAAAAGCAGTTGGACTTAGCGGCGCAAGCTGAAATGCAGGATATGACCTTGCTACGTAATAAGGTCACAGACGTTGAGATCGCCGAAGTGCTGTCAAAGGCGACCGGTATTCCAGTGTCTAAGATGCTTGAAGGTGAACGGGATAAGTTGCTTAAGATGGAAGATGCGCTACATGAGCGTGTGATTGGCCAAAATGAAGCGGTAAATTCAGTCGCGAATGCGATTCGTCGAAGCCGCGCCGGCCTTGCCGATCCCGATCGTCCAATAGGTTCATTCCTATTTTTAGGTCCAACCGGTGTGGGTAAAACAGAGCTATGTAAGTCATTAGCAAAGTTTTTATTCGATACTGAGTCAGCTTTGGTTCGAATCGACATGTCTGAGTTTATGGAGAAGCACTCAGTGTCGCGTTTAGTTGGTGCACCTCCTGGGTATGTGGGTTATGAAGAGGGTGGCTACTTAACAGAAGCCGTCAGACGTAAGCCATACTCAGTTATTTTGCTAGATGAGGTCGAAAAAGCGCACCCTGATGTATTTAATATTTTATTACAGGTATTAGATGATGGTCGTTTGACTGATGGACAAGGGCGCACGGTAGATTTTAGAAATACCGTAGTGATCATGACCTCAAACTTAGGTTCTGATCTGATCCAGATGGGCTTCGGTACGCAAACTTATGACGAAATGAAATCTGATGTTATGCAAGTTGTCATGCAAAACTTTAGACCAGAGTTTTTGAATCGAATTGATGAAGCGGTAGTGTTCCATCCATTAGATGAGCAAAATATTGCTCATATTGCATCGATTCAAATCGAAGGTCTAAAAAAACGTCTAGCAGATAAAGACTATGGGCTTGAGATGACCGATGAAGCCTTGGCCTTGATTGCCAGAGCAGGATTTGATCCCGTTTACGGTGCAAGACCGCTTAAGCGTGCCTTACAGCAAGAAGTGGAAAATCCACTGGCACAACAAATCCTCAGTGGAAAGCTATTGCCCGGTAAGGATATTAAGGTTTCAGTCGAAGGCGACGCATTAGTCTTTAAGCAGTAGTCGGATTAGTATTAGCGACTGTACTATCAATGGTAGCGTAAAAGGCTTCAACATAAGTTGAAGCCTTTTTTGTTTGAAAAACTTTCAACAAACCCTGTTAAGTTGTGATTGTTAATGTATATTTGAACTGTGAAGGCTGTTTTTTGAGCTAAACATATTTGTTTTCAATATCTAACTTAGCCGAATTGGTAATATTTGAGTAATACATAATACTCAGGGTTAATGTTGAACCATGCATTTTGAATTTTTTGTCTTTCGATATGGACACGGAGCTGAGCATTATGAAAAAACAATTAGCCGTTATTACATTAATTTCGTTAAGTGTGATTGGCTGTTCTTCAAATTCGATTAATGAAAAAGAGTCGGTGTCAGGGCCTTATATTGGTGAAGGAAATAAAGCGTATGAAAGTCTTTATCATTATGGGTATTACCGAGGCTGTAAAAATGCTTATGTTACTGAGCGCCAGCAGACCGAGCTCTATGACTCTATAAAGAAAGACAAAGCATTGGATGGCTTACAACAATTTGATGACGGTTGGACTGCAGGGCAAGAAGCTTGTGCTGATGGGATTCCACGCTCAATGTATAATCTACAAGCTAAAAAGTAGCTGTAGATACTGAAACTGAAAACAGACTCAATCGAGTCTGTTTTGGTTTAAACGGTACTACTTTGTACAAAAAAGCTTAACTCGTTCACGCTGCTCTGTAATCGAAGCCAGCCTTTGCTCTTCGGTCATCGCGATAACATCACCTGTTTCTTTGTTCTTTTTATTTAGCTTTGAATGAGTTGTTAGCACATTAAGACTGTGTTGAGCATTTTTACAGATTAACTTGGCTTGCTTTTGGTCTGCTTGGTTGATAGCGGCTGCTTTTCTCTCTATATCTGATGGTCCACTGCCTTGTGCGACTTTAACTAAAGGCGCAACCGTACCAATGTGTTTAGGTTTAATGTCTTCACTATATAGCTTATCTGTTTCAGTCGGTGATTGAGCTTGCTCAGGTGGCTGCTGACTATAATGGGTGACACCATTATCATCGACCCAAGTGTAAATGACACTGGCCTGCACGTTGGCACCTGATAAAGTAAGCGCAATGGAGGTGCCCGTAAGTACAATAGCCAAAGTTGAAGGAGTGAGTATAGAAAGAAGCGCTTTTGTTGTTCTAATCATTTTCTATCCCTAGTAAAAATGAACTAAGTTAAATACAGTCTGTAACAATGCAATATGCTAGCTTGAATATATAATTAATACCAACATATGTCTGAGGTCGTGTAGCTCCTAAAAGAATCACCAAAATTAGATGCTCTATCATGGTGGCTAGAGAAACTTAGCAAAACTGGCCTCTTAGTTGGTTATCGCTGCTACACATCGGTCTAACTTCGATACTAATATTCGAGGTTAACATCCGAAACTAACCTTAGTTTGGCCTGAATTATCGACAAAGTGCGGGCTTTATACTCGTTTAGTTAAGTTGTTTCATTTTTATTGTACTTTTTATCAATAAGGCCCTTGCGCTACTCCGAGATATCCCTATAATGCGCATCCACTGACACGGCACAGCAGGCCAACTAGACTAACGCTTGAGATTAGAAATAGTCGTAAACGCTAGATAGAATGGGACTTGCAGCGGTATCGGTTAGCTCTTTTTATAAAGGGTTAGAGTTAAAACTCTTAGGAGATTTGATTCAGGTGACAAACGCTTTAAGAGCTTCGAATGATGGTTGTTAACACGAGAGTGTATAAGAAATC
>NZ_JBRILT010000010.1:0-108505 GCF_052977065.1 Shewanella sp. 125m-1 | reverse complement strand
GTTTAAAAACACTCGGATTTTGCCATCTTATAAAGATCGGTCAACCGATCAATAAACTGCTAAATGATCGGCATTACCATCTAGTGATGGGCATTTTTGTGTCTGTTTTATAGTGATGGGTATAGGCTACTCATGAGTGATACAGCAGTTACGTCCTGCTTCTTTCGCTTGATAAAGTGCTTGGTCGGCTTGAGATAACCAAGTCTCACAGTCGTTTACCTCTGGCTTAATTTCACAGATGCCGATGCTGATAGTGACCTTGATAAGCTGTTCTTCGTAGGCAATTTGCAATTGCTCAACTTTCTTGCGCAGACGCTCTGCAAAAAAGCGGGCATTGACCGCAGGAGTATTGGCCAGCACCACTGCAAACTCTTCACCACCATAGCGTCCTGCGCAGTCGGTTTCTCGCAGTGATTTTCGAATGGTATGAGAGACATTTTGGATGACTCGATCGCCGGCTTGGTGGCCATAGGTATCGTTAATTACTTTAAAGTGGTCGATATCTATCATCACTAGGCTGGTTTCACTGCCATATCGAGTATGGCGATCGAACTCTTTCTGTAAGCATAACTCCCAATGACGACGGTTAAATAGCTGGCTAAGACCATCAATTTGGCTTAAGTATTCTAAGCGTTCATTAGCCGACTTTAGTTGTAATTTATTGATGGCGACGTCAGTGACATCGTAAACAATCATACTAATATGAGTCACTTCACCTGAGAGTGATGATAACGGCAGCAAGGTGACATTCTGGTACATGAAGTCAGCTCTGCCTGTAATAGGCCGATAATTTTTAAATTCGAATATAAAAGGGCGTTGTTCCCAGCTGATAAAAGCGCGGTTCTTTAATAGATAGACCGACTCCATTTTTTGCTTTAACCATTGTGCGGGTAGGTATTCAAACTGCTCAAATAGATTCTTATCTTTGATTGAATTGGGGGTTACACCGCTGTGGTTTTCCATGAAACCATTCCACAGTTGAATGTTGTAATCACGATCGAGTACCACTAAGCCTACCTCTATGGTCTGTACCATATCGATTAGCCAGTGGAGTTCGTTCATTGCACTGTTGTCTACAGCTTTCTGATCTGTTGCCATCCTAATATCCATTTCAATCGAGCAAGTAGCCGAGCTTATAGTTGAGCGTTGGCAGTGAGTCTTCGGTAAACAGTAACAGCAGATCACATTGAATATCATGATCTTCAATACGGTAGTTAATTTCCATCGCCAATGTACGGCTCCATTTATCCGCGTTTTCACTAATCAGGCTGTTAACGCTGCAGTGTCTGCCAAGAACGACGGGGTGACTTTGGCTAAACTTCATGTGTAACTGCTCTGATATGCCGTTGAGGAAGGCACCAATCAACACATTACCCGTGTCTATCATGACTTCGAGTTCGGTGTGTTCATCTTCTGGGTGTTCAAGCTTCATCAGCTTAGCCATATCTTTAAATGAAGAGTCATGGAAAAGTAATAGGGCTTCTCCTGCGACACCTGCACCAATAAAGCCTTGGCATAACGCCGATACCGTGCTGTATTCTTCAGTGGCCTTAAGTGTCATGGTCAGTTCACTGACCTCAAGTACGTTCACATTAGGAATAGGCAACTTTACAAATACGTTGAGTAACTTAGATAAGAGATCGGCCGCGCGCCCCATGGCAACGTTGGCGACTTCTTGGCAGGCATCGCGCAGATCGACCTGGATCATCGGCGCTTGATTTTCACCACCGCTTTGGGCCAACTCTAAAATACCGTACTCTTGCAAAATATGGCTAATTGAGCCGGCACTCACAGGCTTTTGAATAAAATCGAGTGCGCCTAAGCTTTTAACGCGTTCGTGAGCCTTAATTTGAATATCACCAGAAACCACAATAACTAATGCTGGAAGATCTTCTTTTTGAATGGCTTCTAAGACTTGATAACCATCCATTACGGGCATGTTGAGATCCAGAAACACGACTTCGCCTTTGCCTTCGCGAATGGCCTCTATTCCTTCTAAGCCATTGGTGGCATAGGTTATTTCAATATCCCAGTCTTTTGGGAGTGTGCGAGCCATCTGTTTTCTGGCTAGCGCAGAGTCATCACAAATGAGTATGGGGAGCGGCATTATTATTATTTTTCCTATTATCCATCAACAGCTTTTTTGTGATTTTAATTAGTCTATTGCCCCGTTCATGAAGCCTCTGTCATTTTTTGGGATCAATAACTCGCCACTGTAATACAATAAATTGCATTTCAGCGGTGCATCCTTGGCTTATGCCTTCGAAGAGAAATGGTTCTCGGTAGCTTCCATAACATTGTCCCTTATGAGAAGGGCATGCGCTACGGCCAGATTATTAATTATCAACTAATTAATAGATAGGCTTATTTTATGACAATAAAATGACGTTTGTCATAATTCAAACACATGTTATAGCTATTAACGAAATAATCCAAATGTGTTAACTTGCCAATCTGGACAGACCACTTGCCAAGAAAGGCCCCAAGATGACTTATGATTTATTACGTTTGACCCAAAAAAATGGCATAGCTTATGTGAGCCTTAATCGACCAGAAAAATATAATGCACTGAGTTATAAGCTTTTTACTGAGATAGAACACTGTATAAAAACCTTGTCGAAAGACCGTTCGCTTACCGCTGTGGTGCTGTTCGGTGAAGGCGGTAATTTTAGCTCAGGTTTAGATGTAAAAAGTGTGATGAACTCGCCGTTAGACGCCGTTAAGTTATTATTTAAGTGGTTGCCAGGTAATGCAAATTTGGCGCAGAGGGTTTCTATTGGTTGGCGCAGATTACCGGTACCCGTTATCGCGGTCCTTGAGGGCGTGTGTTACGGTGGCGGCATGCAAATCGTTCTCGGGGCGGATTTTAGAATTGCGGCTCCCGATTGCAAAATGTCAATTATGGAAGCCAAGTGGGGTTTAGTACCTGATATGGCTGGACTTGCAGGTTTACGAGAGTTGATGCCAAAAGATCAAGCACTTATGTTGACGATGACGGCGGATGTGTTAACTGCAGAGCAGGCGTTAGCAAGCAATTTGGTCACCGCAGTCGCTGATGACCCGATGGCCACAGCGACTGCGCTAGCGACTAAATTATCGCAAACCTCGCCCGATGCTAATGCCGCTATCAAGCGAAGTATTAACAAGAATTGGTCGGCTTCTGTTCGTCAATTACTCAGGCGTGAGTCTTGGTATCAGCTACGATTACTGCTGGGGAAAAATCGAATCATTGCCGCATTAAGACAAACTAAAAGCCCTGAAAAAGCCTATCGAAACCGAGATTCAGGTTGGTAATTTTGGGTAAAACGATGAAGTGTGATCAGATTCACGAATTGCTATGAATTTTATGTAGTAGGCAGTGGCTTCTTTTACACTCCTCGCTAATTCACCGCTTTGTTTGCTCGCTTAGGTTTGGCAGCGATTTAGCGAAACCATATTCCATTCAACCAATTGGAACTCTTTACTCATGCGCGAACTTTTTGAACGTTTTTTATGGAGCAGTCGTCTTTCTGTGATGTTTGGTGTGCTTTCCTGCATCATTGCTGCTTTCGTTGTTTTTGCTATGGGGCTCAGAGATGTGGTGCATATGATTGAGCTTATTCTCGGTTATATATTCAGCGGCAGCCATGCGGTACGTAATGATCTGGTGATGGTTGTGGTTGAGATCTTAGACACCTTCCTATTAGGTGCTGTACTGCTTATTTTTGCATTTGGTCTGTATGAACTGTTTATTAGCAACCTTAAGCATGCCAGCCAAAGTGAGGCGGGCGGTAAGCTCCTCATCATTAGTAGTATCGATTCGCTCAAGAGTAAGCTCGGCAAAGTGATCTTAATGATGCTGATCATCAAGGTGTTCTCTTTCTTTACCGATATGAAGCCTACGTCTATGTTAGATCTGCTGTATATGGGGATAACGGTGTTACTCATTGCCGGAGCGCTCAAGCTCAGTAAAGACTAATATCGAGCGCGTAAGTCCATCATTAAAACGATGGCTGAGCCTGCGGTATGACTAGCGGTTTGACTAGCTGTTTGATTAGATAAAGCCTATCCATTTGGATAGGCTTTATTGATCCTACTGGCAAAACCTTCAATAAACTTAAGGCTATTATTCCAAGAGACTTGCAGTGATAGATCCAGTGATAATAACTGCTGGCTATATCGTGTTGGTGCGTTGGCTGGTGATAATACGCGTCGCTGCGTTTGGGTCGCGAGCGAAGCCGAGCCGCCATCGTTTGATTGTATATCGAGTACCGGTATCGATAGCGCAGCCAGCTTTTGTGGTAGTGCATTATTAACTGTGGCTATATCGCTGTATGGGTTTATCACTACCAGTATGTCAGGCATCGGCAGGTGTTTAGCCGCTAACAACTCAATGACCAAATTAGCACTGTCACCGATAGCAATAAGCATACGTTTACCGGCAAAGTCCTTGCCCAAACTATCGAGCTGCGCCATAGCGCTTAGCATAAAGTCTCGCTGCTGCTGTTGAGTTTGAGCCAGTTGTTCGGCGCTAAAGTCAGGTGTTTCTTGGTTAGCTGGTACTGAGCTTTGCTGCTCGCCCGCTTTAATCACTTCTTCGGCGTGAGTGACGAAATATGGCGTCTTACTCAGGCTCGGGGGAGTCAGTGCGAGTGTTGCCCACCCTGAGTGGTTTAACTCGTGTCTAAGATTGCTAACGAAACCAGGTGCATCGGCTCGCTCTGAAAAAGCAGGCACGATAATGGTTAACCCGAGTTGCAGCTTGCCTAACCAAGGACGCAAAAGAGCAGGGACATCTTTGCCTTCCACCTGCAGTTGTTTGAGCTCGCTTGGAGGAAGATAGCTGTAATCCACCCGCTCATGTGTGGGCACGGTATCGGCTATACATGAGTTGGCTAGCAGGCAAGTGCTGCAGACTAGGAGCAATAGGGGAGTGGACTTAGAAAAACATCGAGAAAACTTCATCTTGGACTGCAGCCTTTTTACGCTAAAACATCGAAGCGAATAAAATCTTGCGCAGTATATACATAATTGGTCAACATTCGGCAAAAAAAAGCCTCGAATTATCGAGGCCTTATGATACCCATTACTGTGACTTGTTATGCGTGGCTAACTAATACCAGTCTAACCGCATCAAGTTGTAGCTTGCTGCTGTCTAGGTAACGGTTTAATTCGCTCATCTGATCGCTAAGGTGAGTTAGCTCTTCATCACGAATGTTTGGGTTAACTGATTTTAGCGCTTTTAAGCGTTCAAGCTCACCAGACAACTGACTGGTCATCTTCTCGCGAGCACAATCTGTTAGCGTTTGTAGCTCGGCATTGGCAAACGTTTCAGCCTTAGCAAATAGCGGGTGTAAAATCGCCTGTGATGCATTGACTAGCTTGCTGGCAATATGGCGGTTCACCGCGCTTAACTGCTTGTTAAAGCTTTCGTAAGTCACATTGTCAGACAAGTTATTGCCATTCTTATCCAGTAACACACGTACAGGTGTTGGCGGTAGGTAGCGGTATAGCTGGCTTGACTTAGGTGCAGACGCATCGGCTAAGTAGATAAGCTCAAGGAAGACGGTACCTGCTGGCAACGCCTTGTTTTTTAGTACTGCTACGCTAGTGGTTCCGGTTTCTGAAGACGTGATTAAGTCTAGACCCGTTTGTACCAGTGGATGCTCTTGAGTGATCAGCGCAATATCGTCACGAGACAGGGCCATCTCACGATCGAAGGTCACGGTAATACCATCTTCTGGCAGACCAGGATAAGTCGGGAACATCATGTGTTCGCTTGGGTGCAATACAATGGCGTTCTCGCCGCTGTCTTCTTGCTCGACACCAATAATATCCCAAAGGCGGATCACCGAGCCGATAAGCTGAGTGTCACCATCTTTGTCTGCCAAACTCTGTACTAACTTGTTAGCACGTTCGCCGCCGTGAGAGTTGATCTCAAGCAGTTTGTCGCGCCCTTGTTCCATCGCAAGCTTTAGCTCTTGATAGCGCGCTTTAGTGTTATCCAGTAACGTTTCTAGGCTTGTATCGTCATTATTTAGCAAGGTTTCTAGCAGCTCACCAGAGAACTCGTTAAATAGAATGTGACCACTTGGGCAAGTACACTCAAAAGCGTTTAAGCCCTGGTGATACCACTCGGTCAATCTTTCTTGCGCCGTGTTAGCTAAGTATGGCAAGTGGATCTCAACATCGTTCTTCTGACCGATACGATCGAGACGACCAATACGCTGCTCAAGTAGATCTGGGTTTAACGGTAGATCGAACAATACCAAGTTACTGGCGAACTGGAAGTTACGGCCTTCTGAACCAATCTCACTACAGATAAGCGCCTGTGCGCCGCCGGTTTCCTGTGCGAAGTAAGCACCCGCTTTATCGCGCTCGATAATCGACATGCCTTCATGGAAGACCGTTGCCTGAATACCTTCGCGAGTACGTAATGCTTCTTCTAAGCTCAAAGCGGTTTCCGCTTGGCTAGCAATAATCAGTACTTTCTTGCTGCGGTTGGTCTTTAAGAAATCAATGAGCCAATCCACACGCGGGTCGAACTTCCACCAGCTAGCACTGCCGCTATCAAAGTCTTGGTAGATCTTCTCTGGGCTTAATACTTGGCGCACTTTAGCATTGGTGTCTAAATGCTTGTTCATCATCGCGCTAACGCGGTAAGCGGTAACATATTGCTCAGGCATCTTTTGTGGATGCACATGCAGATTACGTTGTGGGAAGCCTTTAACTGACGCGCGGCTATTACGGTAAAGCACGCGGCCTGTACCGTGACGGTCGAGCAGATCTTGTAATAGCTCATCACGCGCCTGGAAGCGAGCGTCGGCATTGGCTGCTTCATCTTGAATAAGGCTAATGGTAGCGCTGATATCTTTTTCACCAAGCAGCTGGGTTAAGCCGTTAATCGACTCATCCGACAGCGCTTCTCCGCTGGCGAGTGCATCGGCTGCGGTTGCGACATCTTTGTAGCTATCTTCTTCTTTTAAGAAGGCTTGATAGTCATAGAAACGATCTGGATCTAATAGACGCAAACGCGCAAAGTGACTCTGGTGACCTAGTTGATCAGGTGTCGCGGTTAGCAGTAGTACGCCAGGCACGACTTCACTTAAGGCTTCAACAATTTGGTAAGCGCGGCTTGGGGCGTCTTCAGACCATTCTAAGTGATGCGCTTCATCGACAACCATTAGATCCCAATCGGCATCTAGCGCTTGCTCTAAACGACGCTTTTTACGCAGCAGCTCCAGTGAGCAAATCACTAACTGTTCAGTGTAGAAAGGGTTGTCGTTATCGGCATAGGCTTCAACGCAGCGGTCTTCATCAAATACAGAGAAACGCAGGTTAAAGCGACGTAGCATTTCAACCAACCACTGGTGACGCAGTGTATCAGGCACAATAACTAAGATACGCTCAGCACGACCAGTCAGTAGTTGCTGATGAATAATTAAACCCGCTTCAATGGTTTTACCTAGACCCACTTCATCGGCTAGCAAAACGCGGGGTGCAAAACGCTGACCCACTTCGTGTGCAATCCATTGTTGATGTGGGATCAATCCAACGCGTGGCCCTTGTAGTCCAAGCAGATCAGATGTGGCGAGCTTATTTCTCAATAGCTGACACAGATAGCGCACATTAAACCGATCGAGACGATCGATTTGACCGGCGAATAGACGATCTTGTGGCTTATTGAAACGGATATTGTGATTTAGCAAGGTTTCGCGCAGGCTAACTTGCTCGCCAGTTTCGCTATGAGTGCCGTGGTAAATAATCAGTGAATCTTTTTCTTCAACCTCAGTGACCGTAATGCTCCACTCTTCATGGCTCTCTACAGTGTCGCCTGGGTTGTAAATAACACGTGTTAGCGGGGCTTCGGTTCGAGAAAATAATCTATTCTCGCCAGTTGCAGGGAAAAGAACGGTGACCATACGGCCTTCAACTCCAACAACAGTACCTAAACCTAATTCTGATTCAGTGTCACTGATCCAACGTTGACCTAAGGAAAACGGCATTTAAAACTCTCATATACTGGGTGAATCACAAGGGGCGCGTATGTTATACCAATCGCGAGCATATTGAAAATTGAACCCGCGAATAATCGCCCTAATCGGAAGTAATAGTGTACTAAATAATCAGTTGCACCGAAGTATTTTTTTGTGTCATCGCTCTGTCACATCAGCTCGATATCAATGGTGAGGGCTTAAAAAGCTTAGTTGGCGGCTAAAAACTCACACAGAGCATTGAAGCCGGAACTTATTGGTGGCAGTATGGAATTGTTGTTAACAAATTAGTAACCAACAAAAGGAGCTGCACCGATCTTGTAATTGACACTAATACACAATTGGAGGCGCCATGGAACAAGACGACAGAAAGTTGTTTGTACTGGATACCAACGTATTACTGCATGAACCTTTAGCTATCTATTCATTTAAGGAACATGACGTAGTCGTACCAATGACAGTTCTGGAAGAGCTGGACCTGATTAAGGATAGAAAACGAGACGTCAGCCGTGATGCTCGAGTTGCGATTAGAGCATTAGAAGATATTTTGGGTGGCAAAACCACGCCCGAGCAAATCGTCCAAGGGGTTCCCCTGCCAGGACGTGAAGACCATGCCGATGTCAGTGGCACCTTATCAATTTTCCCCGACCATCAAATCGAGTTTACCACTGGCAGTATGCCAGGTGACAATAACGATAACCGTATCATTAATACTGCGCTGCATCTGCAGGCGTTACATAAACCTCGTAAGGTGGTACTGGTTACCAAAGATATCAATATGCGCCTTAAAGCCAAAGGTGCGGGCATTGAGCAGGTAGAAGATTACCGTACCGATCAGCTTATCGATGATATTCGCTTTTTAACTAAAGGCTTTCATCGCTTCGAAGGGGATTTTTGGCAGCAGACCGATGAGGTGAAAACCCAGAGTGATGGTCGCCATACTGTGCATAGTGTACCGATCGATAAGCTCGGCGATGATCTGTTTTACACCAATCAATATTTACTCGATGAAAGTAGTGAGTTTTGTGGACGCATTGTCGAGAAGACTCCTACTGATCTTAAATTTTTAGACTTAAGTCAAGAAAGGCTGATGAACCTCGAAGCTTGGGGAATTAAGCCTAAAAATATTTACCAAGGTATGGCGATGCAAGCATTGCTGGATCCAGATATCGATCTGGTGATCTTAACGGGCCCAGCAGGTTGTGGTAAAACCTTGCTCGCGATGGCTGCAGCGTTAGAGTTGGTGGTTGAACGTGGTAAATATGAAAAAATCATCGTGACCCGTAATACGCCTGAAATTGCCGAGTCTATTGGTTTCTTACCCGGCACCGAAGAGGAAAAAATGACCCCTTGGTTGGCAGCAATCACCGATACTTTAGAGGTGCTGCATAAGAATGATGTCAACCCGAGTGGCAGCATGAACTACATCATGGATAAAGCCAATATCCAGTTTAAGTCGATTAACTTTATGCGCGGCCGTTCGATTCAAAATTCGGTCGTTATCCTCGATGAGTGCCAAAATTTAACGGCTTCACAGATCAAAACCATGATCACTCGAATGGGTGAAGGCACTAAGCTGATTTGTAGTGGTAACCTTGCGCAAATAGATTCTAATTATTTAACTGCTGTGACCTCAGGTTTAACTTATATTGTGGAACGTTTTAAAGACTTCGATGGCAGTGCAAACATCTACCTCAATGGCGTTGTACGCTCACGTCTTGCTGAGTTTGCCGAAGAAAACCTGTAACCAGCTCTGTTTTGGTTGATAAATGGATTAGGCCTCACACTTGTTGAGGCCTTTTTAACTTCTAAGTTACACTTTTAAGCTATTATTGAAAGCTATCTTACTGATATTATTAACGCCAAAGTCCTGTCTTTAAAATGGGCGCATTTGAATAATCTCGTAAAGAGTATACCAAGGGTTGTAAATGAAACGGATTGAGCCGACTCTTCAGCTAAAGTCAACGATTCAGAAAAACTATAATAGAGCCGTTTTTTACACCTATATCGGCGTAATCATCATGGCTTTGGGAACCGCTTGGATTTCATTCGACAATCAGAAGGCCCAGTTAATCGCCCAAACCGAAGAGTTAGTTGAACGTCACGTGCTACAGGTGGACTTGCTGCTGGAGTCGAGTATTCGTGCGGTTAAGAGTCTACGCAACGTTGCCGTCGATCATTTACGATTAGGGGAGCTGGTGCGTAAGGACCGCTTACCTCAGTATGAAAAATTTAACGAGAGTGGCCAGTTCTTTACCTTAGAGCCCAGCTACGCCAAAAGTGGTGATCCTTTCACCAACATGGGACGCATCACTGGTGCGGGTTCGCTTAATGGTCGCAGCGAACAGTTTTATCAAGAACTGGAGATGCTGTTTGAGCTTTCGCTGTCTTTTCCGGTTGCAAACGAAGCCGCGCCTAAAGCCTCTTCTATCTATTACATCTCTAAACGCCGCATCATGTCTTATTTTCCGTGGCCGTCAGATGAGCAACGCTTTCGTGATGAACTGCTTAACAAGAAACAGTTTCAGTTAGTCACTCCCTCGAATAACCCGCAGCGCAGCTTTGCCTGGAGCCCCGCTTATGTTGAAGCGACCGGTAAAGGCCTATTAACTACGCTTGGGGTACCCATATATCTCGAAGATGAGTTTATCGGATCGATCAACTTAGACATGACGCTGGCCTCGCTGAGAAAGCAGATCCGCTTGTACTTTAAAATGCCCGGCACGGTTATTTTGCTGGATCAAAATAATAATATTTTGACCCATAGCGATATCGACAACTCTGATATCAATCGTGTTTATCATATTAGCCAGAAGATCCCGTCTGAGCTGCACTCGATCCCAGAGTCGGAGCTGTTTGATGCCCACGAAGGCATTATCCGAAACGGTTATTATATTCACTCTGTTGCGTTACATAACGCACCGTGGCGCCTACTGTATCTGCAAGATGTCGACGACCTGTTTAAAGACTCATGGGAAAAGCTGGAGATGACATTCGTGTTAGTTGTCTTAGCATTATCGATTTTGGTGACCATAGTACACTGGCAGACTCGCCGCTCATTCGTTAACCCGGCATCTCGATTGCTGACTCACCTAGAGGAGTGTTCGGCGGAACCTATCAAACCTCCCGAGAAAATTACCGTGGGATGGGCGCCCTGGTTCCAGTTGGTGAGCCGGATTTTTGAAGAGAACAAACAATATACCCGGCATTTGGCAGAGCAAAATCGGCGACTCGATAAGCTGGTGGCGCAGCGCACCGAGCGACTAAAAGAGACCACTGAGCGCCGCGAACAAGAATATGCGTTGCTACGTTCACTGCTCGACTCGATCCCCGAAGCGATTGTGTTTAAGGACAAAGAGGGTCGTTACCTAGGTTGTAACAAGTCAGCTGAGCGTATGCTGGGCTTTAGCGAGAGTGAAATTATTGGCCAGTTCTCAGATGCACTGACACCTGACGAGCAGTCGTTGCGTATTCGCGCCGAAGATGAGCGGGTACTCACAGATAGAACGCCGCTACGTTATCAGGAAAAGGTAGAGCTTGCGGGTAAACCTGTGCTACTCGATACCTTAAAAATCCCTTTCTATAACCGCCGTGGTGAGCTGTTAGGCCTTATTGCCGTATGGCGTGATGTGACGCGAGAATATGAGTCGGCGGAGCAGCTGCGTTTATCGGAAGAGCGTTATCACTTAGCCATGGACGCGGTGGAAGATGGTCTATGGGATTGGTATTTAGACTCTGAGCAGATTATTTGTAACCCAGCCTACTATTCAATGCTTGGTTATAAGGTCAATGAGTTCCCAGCCTTAGCATCAACCATTGATGAGCTGATCCATCCGGACGATCGCATTCGTGTGCAAGAGTATCGCGAGCAATACCTTGCCAATCCTGTTGGTGCCTTCGATATCGAATTTAGAATGCTTGGCAAGAGCGGTGAATATCACTGGTTATTGTCTCGTGGCCGAGTGGTAGAGTTCACCCCGAATAATCAGCCAAAGCGTATGGTGGGGACTCACAAAGATATTACTCGCCATAAGCGTAACGAAGTTTCGATGCTAGAAGCTAAACAAGACGCGGAAATGGCTAACCTGTACAAGAGTGAATTTTTGGCCAACATGAGTCATGAAATTCGTACGCCAATGAACGCCATTATCGGTATGTTGCAGTTGGCGCAGCGCACTTCGCTCACGCCAAAGCAAAAAGATTACCTTGAGAAAGCCGGCTTCTCGGCGCACTCGCTGCTGCGGATCATCAATGACATCCTCGATTTCTCTAAGATTGAAGCAGGTAAGCTAGAGCTCGAACGCGTCGCCTTCCCGCTAGATAAGGTATTAGATCATGCGCTTGATCTAAATGGACTTAAGGCACAAGAAAAGGGAGTCGAGCTGCTCTTGTACGCACCTGTTACCGCTGGACTTATTTTAGAAGGTGATCCACTGCGTTTAGGGCAGATCCTGATTAATATGCTGTCTAATGCGGTTAAGTTTACTCAGTCGGGTGAGATTGAGCTTGGCTGTGAAGATGTGGGCGAGCGCGATCACCGCATTACCCTTAAATTCTGGGTACGTGATACCGGTATTGGTATTAGTAAAGAGCAGCAGGCGACCCTGTTTGATGCCTTTGCTCAGGCTGACGGGTCCACTACCCGCAAGTATGGTGGTACAGGTCTTGGGCTCTCAATCAGTAAACACTTAGTGTCGATGATGGGCGGTACCATGCAGGTTGAAAGTGAAATGGGGGTTGGCAGTACCTTTAGCTTCACCATTAGCTTTGAGATTGCCGAGGAGGCTGAGGTATTGCCGCTTGTCGTGCCTGAAACCTTAGGTAACCTTCAAACCTTAGTTATTGATGATAACCCAACGGCGCTGCAGATTTATTCGAGCGTACTAAGGGATTTCCATTTCAATGTCGACACGGCAGCAAGTGGGCCAGAAGGCCTATATAAGCTAAGTAAAAAACCTATCGATCTACTGTTGCTCGACTGGATGATGCCTGAGATGGATGGTCTTGAGGTGATTAAAGAGATCGATGCCATGGTGGCGGATGGTCGATTGGACAAGCGGCCGATCATTATCATGATGACCGCATACACTGCAGAGCCGATGCAAAAAGATGTCGCCGACGCGAACGTGTATGCCTTGCTGCAAAAGCCATTTAAAGCATCATCTTTATTCGATGAGATTATCTCAGCCTTTGCCGATGAGCCAAGTCTGAACCCTCTGCCAGATGTGATTGAAGAGGTGGGCGAACAAGACTCTGGTTATATTCTGCTGGTTGAAGATAACTTTATTAATCAGCAAGTGGCTACCGAGTTACTTAAAAGCGCGGGCTACACGGTCGATGTTGCCGAAAACGGGCAGATCGCCTTAGATATGATAGATAAAGCCAATTACGATGCGGTATTAATGGATATTCAGATGCCGGTGATGGATGGTCTTACGGCGACTAAAGAGTTACGTAAACGCTACTCAACCGAACAGCTACCGGTGATCGCTATGACGGCACATGCCATGTCTGGTGATAGGGAAAAGAGCTTAGCGGCGGGGATGAATGCCCATATTACCAAGCCGATAGTGCTCAATGAGCTGTTCGATACCTTGAGCCATTGGATAGCTGTGTGTGGCAGGAAGTCCTAAAGGCGAATGCCATAAGCACTGATGCTATAAACCCTGATGTGATAAACACTGATGTGACAAACACTGATGTGACAAACACTGATGTGACAAACATAGTCGCTTAAGTGATAGTTACTCAAATAGAACAAGATAGGCTTGCTAAAGTGCAAGCCTATTTATTAAGCTAATCAATCTTAATAATAAAAATAAAGATTATTGTATTTAACCGAATGCGATAGCGATCAACAAGATCAAGGAGATCGAATGAGACCCTACAAACTCGCGCTGGCAATTGCACTCGCCGTAGTGCCTATGACCAGTGCAGTGGCTGCCACTACAAACACTGCAACACTGATTAAAAAAAGCCAGGCAGCAACAGGTTTCATTAATCTGTTTTATGACGCATCATCAGGGGATCTTTACCTCGAAGCCAATAAGCTCAACCAGCCATTTTTAATGCTAACCAGCCTCCCCCATGGCGTAGGCTCTAATGATATTGGTCTAGACAGAGGCCAGCTTGGTCGAACTCGCATGGTGCAATTTGAGCGCCATGGCCCTTACCTTATTTTAAAGCAGCTCAATACAGCCTATCGCGCTAACACTGACAACGTCGCCGAGCAGCGCGCCGTTAAAGAAGCTTTTGCCGAGTCAGTGTTGTGGCGTGGCAAGTTGGTTACGGGGAAGCGTAATCTTGTTGCGATCAACGATTTAGTGCTTAACGATCTACACGGGATCAGTGACGTATTAGAGCAAACCAAGCAAGGCAGTTATCAGCTCGACAAGAGCAAGTCACTTATTTTGCCTGAAGGGGTTAAATCCTTTGAACGTAACAGCGATATCGATGTGTTACTCACCTTCGACGCTGCCAAAGGCGGTGATTATGTTGCCCAGGTCACCCCTGATGCTAAGCACCTTTCGGTACGCCTGCGTTATTCATTTATCGCGCTACCAGAAGAGGGTTATCAAGCACGCGCTTATCACCCTTTAAGTGGTTACCTGTCTGATGAGTATTTAGATTATGGTACTCGTGTTGATGAAGATATTCGTCAGCGCTTTTTATTGCGCCACCGTTTAGAAAAAGTCACCCCTGGCAGTGCACCGAGTCAGGTGGTTAAACCTATTACTTATTATCTCGACCCTGGCGTTCCAGAGCCAATTAGAACGGCACTGTTAGAAGGGGCGAGCTGGTGGGAAGATGCATTTACTCATGCAGGCTTTATTAATGGCTTCAAAGTTGAGTTGCTACCAGAAGATGCCGATCCACAGGATGTGCGTTATAACATGATCCAGTGGGTTCACCGCGCAACCCGCGGCTGGTCTTATGGTTCAGCGGTTACCGATCCTCGCACCGGTGAGATCATTAAAGGTCATGTCACCTTAGGCAGTCAGCGCGTACGACAAGATCACCTTATTGCCCGTGGTTTAACCGCGGGTTGGGAAGACAGAGCCGCCGCCGGCGATGCGGCAATGGCGTTAGCGCTGGCACGTATTCGTCAGCTGTCAGCTCATGAGGTGGGTCACACCTTAGGGCTCGATCATAACTTTGCCGCCTCAAGTAACAGTAATGCCTCGGTGATGGATTACCCGCACCCTATGGTGGCAATCAATGGTGATAAAATCGATATCAGTAAACCCTACGACGAAGGTATTGGAGCGTGGGATAAATACACCGTGGCTTATGGTTACGGTGAATTTGCCGATGGCAGCGAGGCTCAAGGGC
Organism: Shewanella sp. 125m-1; assembly: GCF_052977065.1. Taxonomy (NCBI): domain Bacteria; kingdom Pseudomonadati; phylum Pseudomonadota; class Gammaproteobacteria; order Alteromonadales; family Shewanellaceae; genus Shewanella; species Shewanella sp. 125m-1. The sequence goes on along the minus strand of NZ_JBRILT010000010.1, from coordinate 93,200 downwards.
TTAGCAAGCTACGTGATGATGTGGCTAAACAAGGCCTAAGGTATATCGGCGAGGCAGACTCCCGTACAGCGGGAGCGAGTAATGCCTATGCTAGCCTTTGGGACAATGGTAATGATCCCGTTGCCGAATTAACGCGACTTGCAGCAGTGCGCACCAAGGCAATTAATGATTTCTCTGCCGAGGCGCTACTTGCTGAGCAGCCTCAAGGCGAGCTTCAAGACGCATTTGTGCCTATCTACTTGCTGACCCGTTTCCAGATTGCTGCAGCAGCCAAAATGATCGGTGGCACCACATACAGTTATGGCGATGGTATCGATGGACAAACGTGGCACTATGTTGCGCCAGCGATTCAGCAACAAGCGCTAGAAGTCTTGCTAGCAAGCTTGTCACCAGAAGCGTTAGTTGTGTCTGAAAAGCTGCAAGAAGTATTGGTGCCTAAGGCGGGTAACTATTACAAAACTCGTGAGAGCTTCGACTCAGGTCTAGGGGTGATTACCGATCCTGTGGGAATGGCTGAAGTACTGAGCCGCTTGACCGTGTCACAGATTTACACTCCAGAGCGACTCAACCGCGTCAATCAGGCGTATTTGAGCGATAAAGAGCAGTTATCAGTGACCAAGCTGACCGACAAGGTGCTTGCTGCAACCTTGTTTAGCGATATCCCTACAGGACCAGAGCTAGGGGTGTGGATGCGCGTTAATGCTGTCACGCTTGATAGCTTACTTAGTGCTTATCATAACGACAAAACTCGCCCTGAAGTCAAAGCGCAGTTAGCAGAGCGCCTAACTTATACGGTTAAGCAGCTTAAACGCAAAGCTAAGCGTGTGAGTGCTTATGAATCGGCGCACTTTGCATGGTTGCAGCATGGTGTCGAGAAGGGACTAACCGATGCTAAGGCTAAGTTAATCACTAAGCCGTTGGCATTGCCGCCTGGCTCACCGATTTAAGGCTGACTATAAGGTTAAAGCCTAAGATTCTGCTCTCAGGTTAAGGCTTAGCAATAAAAAAGACGCGAATTATCGCGTCTTTTTTATTGCTAAGCCAAAACTGTCAATGAGCAAGCGAGTTATACCAATCCAGTCATAAAAAGTTAATTACCTCAGAAGGTTATAAAGTCATCCTATCTGATAAAAGCTGAACTCAGATTTAGCCTTTTATGTTTCATTTGTATCAAAATGCAATATTTGCCTCTTTTTTGTTCTCTAAAACAGTCGGATCACGTAGACTGATTGTTAATCGAATGTAGGCAAGTAAGATTGGAGTTGTAAATGAATAAGTTAACCAGCGTAGCCTTAACAGTAGCGATTAGCTGTATTTCCACCTCAGCAATGGCTGAGCGACCAGATTTCTCAAAAACAATAGCGGCAAGTGCCGATTATGATTTTTCAAAGAATATTCCAGCTAACCAAAAAAATAATATTCAGCGTGGCTCAACGCGTCATGACTTTTCAAAGCCACTAGCGGCAATGAATGAATATGATTTCGATAAGAATCCATATGCTAAAGTGACTCAGCATAAGCACTCATCGAGTCAGCATGACTTCTCTAAAACAGAGGCATTGCTAGACCGGACGCTGTAAGCGTTAGGCTTAACAGCAATGAAAAGGGCTACTGAACAGTAGCCCTTTTTTGTGGCTGAGTTTTAGCCGAGGCTCAGCTCTTGATACTGCTTAGTATTTGCTACTTATTTCTTACTTACTTATTTCTTACTTATTTCTTACTGATTAGTGCTTATGTTCTGCATCATCGAGCTGTTTGCCAAGACGGTAGGAGTCAATAATCCCAATGACCCATGCCAGAATAAATCCCATGGTAGCAATATTGATATAAAGCGCTTCATTACCAAGGGGCGCCTGGGTTACCGCACTGTAGATCGCATTAAGCTCAAGTGGGATCTCGCCATTTAATATTTGCTGAGAGATGATCTGCGCGCATTGATAAGCGTGCCAGAGTAAAAAACATAGACTGGTTACAGTGGTGACCAGTAACACTTTACCCATGGCGTATTTCTTAAGATAAAAATGGCCACTGCCAGGGCAAATAAAGGCAGATAGAAGTGCAGCTTTTATGGATGTTTTCATGATGTATCTTGTCTGTTTCGTCGTGTTTTGAACAGGACTTAATGGATGAGCCCAATAGCGATCATTCTAGATCGATACGGCGGATCGCTTGCTGCAAAAAGTCGACTCTCTGTTGCAGCTTAGCTTTATGCATATCCTCTTTGCGATTGGCTGCTAACTGACTGTTGGCCCCTTGCAGCTCTTGAACTAACCAACCACGGATCATGACATAGTAACGCGAATCTGTGCCGTATTGGCTAATCAATTCTAGAGCGTCGGCTGAGGGATGTTGTATGGCGTTATCGAGGGATTTTACCATCACGCCAATGGCATACTCTTCAGACTGCAACGGCTCACTGGCCATCGTTGGGGTGGCTATGACTGCAACTAAGACTGTAACTATGACAGGGACCCGCATTACTTTAATTACGAGTGAAAATAAGGCTGTAACATTCATTTTATGAGCGCTCTTTCTTATCGTGATGGGCATAAACAGTAACAGTAACAGTAACAGTAACAGGCAATAGCAGGGAACACCCATAAATTTTTGTTTATGGGTGTTGCATCAATAACGGCTGGCACAGGGTGTTTAATTATCCATGGCGCCTTGTTCAATCCAATCTTTAATCACTTTAATCTGCTCGCTGGTCAGGGGTTTCCTTTGACCTTGACTGGCGTGATCTTCATGATGCGGTGGCATCTGGATAGACGAGTCGAGCTGATGATCGATTGCGAGATAGAGCGTGCTCGATGTAGGGCTGTTAGCCACAACCACAGGCCCTTTGTTTGTACCTAGCATTAGGCTCGCGTAGCTATCGAGTATTAATCCTGAGCTTTGTGTGCCTTCACCCGTGGCTGAGTGACACTCAATACAAGATGCTTGGAAGATAGGTTGCACTTGATGTTTAAAGCTGACATTAGGAGTCAGGCCTAAAAAAAACACCAGAAAAATTAATGCAGACAGTAAGAGGATTTTGAGGGCGGTCATAATGACCTCCTTAAATACAAAAGTAATATAAAGCCGACTCACAGCCGAGTTTACAGTTACCTTAACTATAGTTGTTACTGCTAAATAACGTGTGTTAAGCGAAGGGGAACTGGAGCGGTAGCAGGCTTTATTGCGCTCAAGTTGATGCAGAATAATTTTTGCTGTGCAGCGATATGCCAGGCTAGTTGTTGTGAGCGACGACTGCCTAATCGGGCGTCACAATCAGGCCTAACTGCGCAAGTAGCTGCTCCTGTTGCCACTGATTAATCATGACACCTTCAAGGCTCACTACGCGCAGATCGAGTCCATCGAGTTCAACTCGGGTGATATTCGCACCTTGTAACTCAAAGCTGCCCCATTGTTCTGGCGAGAACTCGCCGCCGCTTAAATCGCTGCCTTTCATCGATGCGCCAGTTAAATTAGCGCCACGCCAGCGATTATCAAATAGCTCACACTCTTCCAGTAACATGCCGCCAAAATCGGCATAGGCTAAGTTACAGTTGGTGATATAGGCCGAGCAGAAATAGCTTTTCGGAGTGATGTAATTAGCAAAACTAGCGCGGCTAAAGTCGCTACCTTGTAGGTTAGACTCACGCATCTCAAGGCCGTAACAACGGGCCCCTTTAAAGATCGCCATACTCAAATTACAGTGCTTAAAGCTGGCATTGGTCAGGGTGGCGTAACTAAAGTCACAGCCCTTATCCTCACCTGGCACAATAAACTTACAGTGGATAAACTGGGCATCAGTTAAGTCGCTATGATTAAAGCGGCATTGATAAAAGCTGCAGCGCTCAAAGCGCGCATCTTGCAAGTCCTGATCAGAGAAGTCTTCATCATTAAAGATTTGGTCAACGGCGTGCATGAGCTGTTCCTTAGCGGTAAACGTTGCATTAACGATAGCCTCTGCAATTGGCATTTAGCATTAGCGTTAAGCTTGGCTAACAGTGATATCGGTTTTCTCTGGCTCCGAGATCCGTGTCGCCAAAATATAACAGGCAATACCCATAATCGCGTTAGTAATAGGTAGCGCTAAGAGCAAACCTTTCACTCCACCTAAATATGAGCCCAGCGCCGCTAACGGCAGCATGATTAAAAACAGACGGCACACGTTTAAGATAAGTGAGCTCATCGGCCTGTGATAGGCATTAAGTGAGGTCGCCACTAAAATCACCACCCCAAGCGGACCATAAGCAGCTGGCATAACTAAAATATAGAAACTGAGCCATTCAATCACCTGCGGGTCGCTACTAAACAGCTCTGCCAATGGTCTGGCTAAAAACAGCAGTGGTAAATACAGCAAGGTTTGGAACACCAATACAAATTTAAGTGACAGCAATAGCGCGCTACGGGCACGCATGGTTTGCCCCGCGCCCAGGTTTTGCGCCACAAATGGCACTAGGCTAGATGACAACGCCATTACTGCAATCAGCATTACCGACTCTAAGCGAGTTCCGGCACCAAAGGCCGCCACCGCGCTGTGGTCGATACGCGCCAGCATCGCCATAATAATGGCATTGGCTAACGGGTTAAGTAAGTTCATCATCGCTGCAGGTTGAGCAATATGCGCCAGCTGCTTCCAGTTGCATTTCAGGCGAGTAATGTTGAGTTCAACAAAGCCGACTAAGTGGCGCTTAAAAATCAGTAGATGAGTCGACAGTGACAGCGCCACCACCCAAGAGATCACCGTCGCAATCGCCGCACCCTCAATCTCTAAGCGTGGGAATGGCCCAATACCAAAAATCAGTAATGGGTCGAGAATAAGGTTGATTAATGCCGCGAGCATCATGATTTTTGCTGGAGAACGAGTATCCCCTGTGGCGCGCAGGCCTTGGTTACCCACCATTAGCAGCACCAGTAGTGGCGCCCCTAAGTACCAGATAAACATATAGTCATGAATAAGCGGTAAGCTGGACTGGTTGGCACCAAGCAGGCTAAATAGCGGGTCGATACACAGGCTGCCGAGTAGAGCGATAAAGGCAATCAACAAGAAGGTCAGCATTAATGCATCGTGTAAAAACACCTTTGCTTTATCTGCATGTCCGCCGCCAATCAAGCGCCCTAGGTTAGTCGATACTCCAGCGCCAATACCGATAGCAATACTTGAAATAATCAAGGTCACGGGAAAGGTAAAACTGATCGCCGCTAAGGCTTCGGTGCCTAATTGGCTGATAAAAAAAGTGTCAACGAGGCTGAACCCGAGAATGGTTAAAATACCAATCAGGTTTGGAAGGCTCATATTTAGCAGTACACGACCAATTGGCTGAGATAGCAGCCCGTGTCTGTCTTTCATAGGGAACTCTTGCCTAGTCTTTACTCGGAGGGCGAATTCTATCAGGATTGCCACAAATTTTATCCGGCTGGGTCAAAAAAATCGGATTTATTTTGTAAATGGGGCTTGGAACCGAGCACATTAACCCCCATGTATCGAACATCAAGCGACAGTTTTGGTTTTACTTAAGTGAAATCGAGTAAAGTCGTTACTATCTTTAAAAGCCTGCAGATAAGTTAGGCATAAAAACAATTGGAGTATCCATCGATGAATATTCGTCCATTACATGATCGTGTCATAGTTAAGCGTTCAGAAGTTGAATCAAAGTCAGCGGGTGGCATCGTGCTAACAGGCAGCGCAGCAGAGCAATCTAGCCGCGGTGAAGTTCTTGCTGTAGGCAACGGACGTATTCTTGAAAACGGTACTGTTCAGCCACTTGACGTTAAAGTTGGCGACATCGTTATCTTCAACGAAGGTTACGGTGTAAAGAAAGAAAAAATTGATGGTGAAGAAGTGCTAATCCTTTCTGAATCAGATCTAATGGCTGTAGTGAGCTAATTCACTCCATTTAGACATTTTCCAATACTGATGCGTGATCGAGCGACTGGCCAACAACGCATTAGTCATTTCAAAAGAATTTAAAGGACATTAAAGATGGCAGCTAAAGAAGTATTATTTGGTAATGACGCACGCGTAAAAATGCTAGCAGGCGTTAACGTTCTAGCTAACGCAGTTAAAGTTACCCTAGGCCCAAAAGGTCGTAACGTTGTACTAGACAAGAGCTTTGGTGCTCCACTTATCACTAAAGATGGTGTGTCAGTAGCAAAAGAGATCGAACTAGAAGATAAGTTCGAAAACATGGGCGCACAAATGGTTAAAGAAGTTGCTTCTAAAGCCAACGATGCAGCCGGTGACGGTACTACAACTGCAACAGTACTTGCGCAAGCAATCGTAACTGAAGGCCTAAAAGCCGTTGCAGCAGGCATGAACCCAATGGATCTTAAGCGCGGTATCGACAAAGCGGTAATCGCTGCTGTTGCCGAGCTTAAAAACCTATCTCAAGAGTGTTCAGACACTAAAGCGATTGCTCAAGTTGGTACCATCTCTGCTAACTCAGACGAGTCAATTGGTGAAATCATCGCAACTGCGATGGAGCGCGTAGGTAAAGAAGGCGTTATCACTGTTGAAGAAGGTCAAGCACTAGAGAACGAGCTAGACGTAGTTGAAGGTATGCAGTTTGACCGCGGTTACCTATCTCCATACTTCATCAACAAGCCAGAAACTGGCAGCGTTGAACTAGAAAGCCCATTCATCCTTCTAGTAGACAAAAAAGTATCTAACATCCGTGAATTGCTACCAATCCTTGAAGGTCTAGCTAAAACAGGTAAGCCACTGCTTATCGTTGCTGAAGACGTTGAAGGTGAAGCACTAGCAACACTAGTAGTAAACAACATGCGCGGTATCGTTAAAGTTGCTGCTGTTAAGGCACCAGGTTTTGGCGATCGTCGTAAAGCAATGCTACAAGATATCGCTATCCTAACTGGCGGTACTGTTATTGCTGAAGAGATTGGTCTAGAGCTTGAAAAAGCCACTCTAGAAGATCTAGGTACTGCTAAGCGCGTTATCATTACTAAAGATGACACAACCATTATCGACGGTAACGGTGAAGAGGCTCAAATCAAGTCTCGCGTAGCACAGATCAAAATCCAGGCTGAAGAATCTACGTCAGATTACGACAAAGAGAAGCTTCAAGAGCGTATGGCTAAACTTGCAGGCGGCGTAGCCGTAATCAAGGTTGGCGCAGCGACTGAAGTTGAAATGAAAGAAAAGAAAGCACGCGTAGAAGACGCACTACACGCAACTCGCGCAGCGGTTGAAGAAGGTGTGGTTGCTGGTGGTGGTGTTGCACTAGTACGCGTAGCAAGCAAAATTGGTGAAGTAGAAGTACTTAACGAAGACCAGAAGCACGGTGTGATCATCGCACTACGTGCAATGGAAGCGCCACTACGTCAAATCGCTACTAACGCGGGTGAAGAAGGTTCAGTTGTTGCTAACAATGTGAAGAACGGCACGGGTAACTACGGTTACAACGCAGGTAACGACACATATGGTGACATGCTAGAGATGGGTATTCTTGACCCAACTAAAGTAACTCGTAGCGCGCTACAGTTCGCCTCTTCAATTGCCGGTCTAATGATCACAACCGAGTGTATGGTTGCTGAAGTTAAAGACGATGCAGCTGATATGGGCGGCATGGGCGGTATGGGTGGTATGGGCGGTATGGGCGGCATGGGCATGTAATCTAACTGGTTAAAATCGTTTATAGCTGCGTTACCTTGCCACTCGTTTAAGAAAGCTAAACGTCGTGGCAAGAAGCCTTGCTCTAAAGCGATTTTTCCTGCGTTAGAACGTAAAGCCTATGTTGGTCTATAGCCTAAAAACTTAAAGCCACTTCTTGTAAAAGAATAGAAAAACCCGAGACTTGCAACAGTGTCGGGTTTTTTAATGCATGAAATTTAGCAGGATAAGCTATCGGGCGAGGTTAAGCAGAAAAGTGTAGTCAGTTACACTTTTAGGGTGTTTGATGGCAAGCCTTGCTCAATAGTGTATGAAACTACACCTTTGGTGTTGTTCGATGTATAAACCTGATTAAAGTGTATGTTGTTACACTTCTATGTTGAATAATCGAACATTCAGGGCTAAAGTGTAGCAAGGTACACTTTTAGTTAGCATTACGGAATTTAGTTATGGGCTTTTCACTCGATCAACACTCATTGGGCTTACAGGTTAAACAAAGCCGTAAGCAAGCGGGGCTGACTCAAGAGGTGGCGGCCATGTTGTGTGGTGTCACTAAAAAGACCTTTATCCGAGTAGAAAAAGGTGAAGATGTTTATATCTCTACAGTGTTTAAAATCCTCGATGGTTTAGGTATTGCGATTGTTGCGAAGCAAAACAGTAGTGACAACGCGAGTGGGTGGTACTAACAGATGGCCACGGCTAACAAGCTTGTTTTAGACATGCACCTTGGTGAGCAAATTATCGGTGAGTTGTCGTTCGATACCGCAACTGAGGTATTTTCGGTTAGCTACAGTAATGCTTGGCAACAAGATGGCTTTCCAATTTCCCCAATGATCCCACTTAATGGCACAGGCAGCAGTAATCAAATCTCAATGTTCTTGGTTAACTTGCTGCCCGAGAACAAAGGGCTCGACTATCTGGTTGAATCGCTAGGTGTGTCTAGGGGCAACACCTTTGCGCTTATTCGTGGCATTGGTTTAGATACCGCAGGTGCAATTGCCTTTTCCCTCAAAGGAACATTACTACCTCAGACGTCATTCAGAGAGATAAGCGATGCTGAAGTTATTAAGCGCCTCGAAGATCCAGATGTTTGGCCAATGGAAGTGTGGGATGGTAAGCCAAGGTTGTCGGTCGCTGGTGTGCAGTCAAAACTGAATCTGTTCTATAACGGTGAGGCATTCGGCTTTGCTGATGGCGCGCTTTCGTCTACGCACATTTTGAAGTTTGAAAAGCATCAGCATTTAGTCATTAATGAGTTTCTGACCATGCGCTTAGCTAAAGCTATATCGATGAATGTAGCCAATGTTGATATCAGTTACTTTGGCCAATATAAAGCGCTTTGTGTTGAGCGTTTTGATCGCCGCTATTTGCCAGATGAGCAAAAAGTGCTGAGACGGCATATTATTGATAGCTGCCAAACACTCGGCTTTAGCGTTAACAAAAAGTATGAGCGTAACTTCGGTACTGGCCGTGATGTAAAAGATATCCGTGAGGGCGTTAGCTTTGCAAGGTTGTTTGGTTTAGCGAGTCAGTGCAGTAATCCTGCGGCTGCTAAACAAGATATGCTGCAATGGACGTTATTTAACTTACTTACCGGCAATGCCGATGCTCACGGTAAAAACTACTCATTCTTTATGACGCCCACAGGCCTCGTGCCTACGCCGTGGTACGACTTGGTATGTGTCGCGCTATACGATGAATTTGAGCAAGAGTTAGCAATGGCGATCGATGATGAATTCGATCCAAATAAGATCTATGCCTATCAGTTAGCCTCGTTTATCGAAGACATCGGCTTGCCAAGGGCGTTGCTAGTTAATAATTTGACTCAAATGGCCACCAAGATAACCCAAACCATAGATGAGGTTATCGCTATGCTGCCAGCGCTTGATAAGGCCGAGCAAGCCTTTGTCGATGCTTATAGAAAGCAGCTATTGGCAAGGTGTGAACGCTATTTAGCTATGGCGCCTGAAATCAAAGAGATTGAGTTGTAGTTCGCCTTGCTCTAACACGGTTTATCAGGCGCAAAATTAGCCAAAATGTCTGCTGGTCTATTGAAGCCAATCGAATAGCCAATCGAAGACACCCATTCTTAATGGCATGTTTTGCAGCCTCTTACTAGGCTTTAGGTATTGCTTAAGTAGGAGGTTGTTATGCCCCGTGCAAGAAGTACCTTAATTAGTCTTGAAGATACGCCTTATTATCATTGTTGTAGCCGAGTTGTTCGCCGTGCCTACCTGTGTGGTGAGGATAAATATACAGGTAAGAATTATGACCATCGTCGTGGTTGGATTGAAGCGCAAATACTCAAGTTAACGGAGGTTTTTGCGATAGATGTTGCGGCCTATGCAGTGATGAGTAACCATCTGCATGTAGTGCTTTATATTGACCTTGAAATGGTGAACAGTTGGTCAGATAGAGAGGTCGTTGAGCAGTGGCACAAACTGTTTAATGGTACTGATTTAACACAGAAGTTTGCTAAAGGTGATGTGATAGAGGAGTGCATGGTAGCCGCACTCAAACACCTTATCGCGACTTATCGCTCACGTCTGAGTGATATCAGCTGGTTTATGCGCTGCCTCAACGAACCTATCGCTAGACAAGCCAACTTCGAAGACAATTGCACTGGGCATTTCTGGGAAGGACGATTTAAGAGCCAAGCCTTATTGGATGAGGCTGCTGTGCTAGCTTGTATGGCTTATGTAGAACTCAATCCTATTCGGGCCAAAATGGCGAGGAGCCCGGAAGAGTCTGATTACACCAGTTTGCAGTTAAGAGTTAATGCTGCTCTTAAAGGAAAACAACCCGATAAGTTATTGTCGTTTATTGGTAATGAGAGGAAGCGCCAACCAAAAGGCATTCATTTCTCGCTGCAAGATTATTTAATGCTTGTAGATGAGACTGGCCGAATCATTCGTGATGATAAACCCGGTGCTATTTCTCCTAGTGCTGAAAGGCTATTGAATAGACTTAATATTCCAAGTGAGAACTGGGTCAAGCTTGCTACAGATTTTGGTAAGTTGTTCCATGGGCCAGTTGGTTCGTTACAGGAGTTAACTGACTACTGTGAACATCTCGAAAAAAGGCGACGGCACTTTGTCGGAAGTTGTTACGACCTCAGATAAGTAAATCCGTTAAACTCAGCAATTCCATGTTATTAGCAGCCTAATATTCTATGTTGTCTTTCTTCGTCCAAATTTCATCATTTTAGCGACTAAACAATAACTTTTAAGACTTTTCACCCATTTTATCTGAATCAGATGACAACTGACTTGCCCTGCAAGTAGCATTTTTAGGACGGTTAACTATGTTATTGATTAATAATGGGTGGCAGGGTTTTAGCACAAAGTAGAAGTTATTGGTTACTTATGGGTGGCGATGACTTTTTGCATTATTGATTATTAATGTGTGGCAATGGCTTTTGGGATTACAATAGCGGCGCAAGACAAGGTTGGACTAAATAGTCACTTATGCTCATATTCTCAGGTTGTTTGGGTATAGATACATAAGCTTGTTAATTTTTAGGGCGTAGATAAACTCATGGCCCTTTTTTGAGATATACATTAGTGAGGGTTTAGCATGTCTAAACAAGATTATTACAGCGTGCTAGGTGTTTCAAAGGCCTCCTCAAATCAAGAGATAAAAAAAGCCTATAAAAAGTTAGCGATGAAGTACCATCCCGATAAAAACCCTGATGATGCTACAGCAGAAGTAAAATTTAAAAGTGCTAAAGAAGCGTATGAAGTACTGACCGACACAGATAAGCGTCGCAAATATGATCAATTTGGTCATGCCGGGCTTGAAAACAGTGGCCAGGGTGGGCGTCATTACAGTCAAGATGGATTTAACGACATGTTTGGTGGCGGATTTAGTCAGCGTGAACGTGGATTTGGTGGCCAAAGCTTTGATGGCTTTGATTTTGAAGATATGTTTTCTCAATCAAGAGGCGGACAAAGTCGAGTTCAAAAAGGCCAAGATAAAGAGTTTGTGTTCACTGTAGACTTTGTTGATGCGGTGCAAGGTGTTGAGAAAGTCGTTGAATTACCGGTTAATGGCGAAACTAAAAAGATAAAGGTTAAGATCCCTGCAGGTATTAAAGACGGTGAAAAAATACGTTTCACCGGCAAAGGTAGTGCTGGTCTGCATGGTGGGCCCGCTGGTGATCTATTGCTGACTATAGCAACCCGCGAACATGCGTTTCTTGAGCGCGAAAACAACGATCTAATTTATACCACTAGCGTCGATATGGTGATGGCGGCATTGGGTGGCGAGCTTGAAGTTAACGTATTAGATAAGCGTTTTAAGCTTAAAGTGCCTGCAGGGACTCAACCGGGACGTAAGTTCAAGATAAAGGGTAAAGGTGTTACGGATCGTAAGGGGGCGACTGGTGATTTGTTTGTGAAAATTAAAGTTGAAATCCCGCAGGATCTAACTGAACAGCAGCGTTCATTACTGGAACAATTTAAAGCGTTAACGGAAGTGAGTACACTTTAAATTGGTTGCGCACTGAGCCATATTACATAAGTGCATAAGCCTAAATTTGAGCATGTCAAACCCTCTACTTATCGCTAAGTAGGGGGCTTAGTTTAATCATAACTTTTAAGCTAATTTAAATATTGGTAATAAATATTGGTAATAATAGGGGCAGAGTAAATCGCCTCGTCTCTAACGCACTCGTTATCCACACTCACAACCACACTCACACTTACAACTACAACCGCAACTACAACTAGAACCAGAACCACACTCGTATTCATGGTAATTGAAGGTGGCGCTGTCTTTACTTTCTGTACCTTTTACGCTGCAATCGGCTGATAATACTTGGCTGATATTTAACGGCTATTGCTCGGTTGTTAGTGTGCTAATGATTTAGCGACTGACATAAGCGGGTTGCTTGTTGGTAAAACCATTGCGTTTTAGTGCTATCAACGGTGCTTTGCCAGGCAGGCATTTTGGATATGTTATCTAACACTTTGTACACCGATTGCAATTGTTCATCATCAAGAGGATGTTTCTTATTGCCAATTTTAAAAGATATCTCGGCTATTACCGGTGTATTTTCGGGAGGACGACTCCAGATGGTAAGGCTAAATTTCAGCTTGTGTTTACCAAGTTTAAGCTTGAGTCCTTCGTACACGGCTTGCTGCGTTTGTTGCTGGCTTAGTGGTTTTAACTCCAGCGCACCTAATACTTCAAACTGAGGCCGCTGAGCTAAGGCTGGGAATAATTGTGCTAGTAAATTGAGGTTGTTGGGCACCGCGTTAATAGCCTTAGAAGAGGCGATGCTATAGATAGTACGTAGCTTTGGTTTCGCTATGACATCAGCTTGAAATTCACCAGCCATCATTAATGGCGATTGATAGAGTGATTGTTCGTTGTTACTGCGGAGTTTTAAGGTTAACTGCCACTGTTCATGATGACGACGGTGGCGCAGTATTAGCCCATTTTGCTTCAAGTGACACCCTTTAGTATCATAAAAATTGATGAGTCCATGATCGCTAAGGGCTAGTTGACCTGATACCTCTCCAAAGGAGGTGAGCAGTGAGATTAACGCTTGCTGGTAATCCAGTATTGCCTTGGGGGATTTAAAAGCAGATGCAGGCAATAATTGCTTAAATTCATAAGATGCCGGTACGGGATCGTTAGCATAAGAGTTGAAAGCCATAAGGCAAGTTGCAAGCGACAGAATCAAGCGTTGGAATAGTCTCATGAGCGTTAGTGGTGTCCGTATTCTTGATTCTTGGTGGGTACTCTGGTCTAACCTATTTAAGACATAGTGAATGACTTTTATTACAGATAAACAGGTAAGGGTAAACTTGCTATAAGCGCTAAATAACCCCTCTGTCCGCCGTCACTGTTAGCTATTCAGTACCTAGGCGGTGTTACGTTTCTTCAGCCGCGTATTCTTACTATAGCTTTCTATTTCGGCATAGTTGCTAGGCTTGTGTCATTGGCGTGTTTTTAGTGCACCGCTTACTGTTGAAGCGCCTATCTCTTGAGAGTATAGATTTGCCATGTTGTGCATGGCAGTATAATTGTCTGATTCACCGCACTGGCTACAACGCAAGCTTATCTAGCTATCACCAGCTGCAATGTTGTCTTTCACAAGGAACGCCATCATTATCGCCATCCATTTGAGTGCCGGGACAGTTTTTAATGTAAAACGTGGCTTCGGCACATGAGCGCATCTGGCTGCAATGGGTTTTACCTGTTTCACAGCGAAACTGTGGCTGGCTGATAACTTTATTTTCAGCAGCACTTACTCTAGTGCTTAGTCCAGTGCTCGATGGTTTTGCGGGTAACTCCCACTGCATGTTTTCAATATCATCATTGGTGAGCACTATGGTTTCATTCATCTGCTGATACTTGCTGTAACCGACAGCTGCTACAACGATAATGAGTGGGATAGCTAGCTTGCTCAAAAAGCTGGGTTTAATTGGGCGTTGGTTTTGCTGTGGCGAGTGGCTTCTATGTGTGTTGTACTGATTATGCTGGTTATTAATAGGCTTGTTAGCTGATTTGCTCGCAACGATAGCCACGCCTTCAATATTGGCTTTTACGGCTTTGATTTTTCCGTCGCGCTGCCACTCTGAGACATAGTTGATTTGGTCGCCCACAATGGGCTTGCGCGCCATATGCTTTAATACCGATATATGAATAAATATATCGTGAGCACTGGCGCTCTCTGGCTTGATGAAACCAAAACCTTTCTCTTCATTCCAACGAACAAGCGTGCCTCTGTCCATGAGCATTTTGTGTTACTTCCTTTTTTTTACATCAAGTTATCGTTAGCTATTTCTCTGCACATGTTTGAGTGCAGCTTGTAAGGCTTCATAACGGAATAAGAAGGTATTGGCGTTTGGCAGCGAATCAATCACATGAAACTTATTAAGCTGCTCTTGTGTTTGCGGGTTAGGGCACAGTAGAAACACTTCACAATTAGCGTCTTGCGCATCTTTAATCGCATTTTCCAGTGCTAGCCCTACGGTGACATCTATCATAGGGACGTCGGTTAGATCGAGGATCATGGCCTGGTAATCACCAATACTGGCATGTTGACGCGAAATGGCCTTTGAAACACTAAAAATCATTGGGCCTGATAAGTATAAAAACAGCAGTTTATTATTGGCTTGATCAAGTAAATCGCGTTCACTTGGCGTGAGGGGGACATCATTTTGGTCGGCATCACTTATTGCTTTAACTTGGCGGGCTTGCTCTTGGCTTAAGCGCTCAATGATCAGAATATTAGAGATAAACACGCCTAATCCCACTGCCACAATCAAGTCGACAAATACGGTCAATAACATCACGCCGTACATGATCGCCATGCCCTGCATACTGACTTTGTGAGCGCGCTGAATGAAGCTCCAATCGAGAATATTAAAGCCGACATAAACGGCAATACCCGCCAATACCGCCATGGGAATAGGCTCTGTTAGGCTGCCTGCGACCAGTACTACTAAGGCTAATACTGCTGCACGGGTCATGCCTGATAGCGGTGAGCGTGCACCGACTTGAATATTGGTCACGGTTCCCATTGTTGCACCAGCACCTGGCAGCGCACCGAACAAACCTGAAATCATATTTGCTAACCCTTGACCACGTAACTCTTTGTCAGAGTCGTGCTCTTTACGGGTTAGTGAATCACCGATAACGGCGGTGAGTAAGGTATCGATGCTGCCGAGCGTGCCAAGCACTAACGCATCAATCACCATGGTCATAAAGATGTCTGAATTGATGTGAGGCAGGACTAAAGAGGGTAAGCCCGCTGGGATTTCACCAATGCGGCGAATGCTATCTGTGTCGAATAATATTATTGATAATAAGGTGACCGCGACTAAAGCAACAAGCTGTGCTGGGACGTATTTGCGATATTTTTTTGGAAAAAAGAATAAGGTTGCTAGGGTCAGTACACCTAAAAATAGTTCGCTGAATTTGACGTTGGCTAAGGTGGTCGGCAGCGATGTGAGTGTGCCTATCACTCCGCCAGTAGGAGCGGCGTGTCCAAGCAGTGGTGATAGCTGCAAGATAATTAAAATAACGCCAATGCCAGACATAAAACCAGAAATGACGCTGTAAGGCATTAAGGTGACGTACTTGCCTAATTTAAGGGTGCCGATCAAAAACTGAAATGCCCCGGCCATCATGACGACGGTAAAAGATATCGCCATCCCTGATTCAGGATATTTTGCCACCATACTGGTTAACACGGCAGTCATTATGACC
Source organism: Shewanella sp. 125m-1 (assembly GCF_052977065.1). Lineage (NCBI taxonomy): Bacteria > Pseudomonadati > Pseudomonadota > Gammaproteobacteria > Alteromonadales > Shewanellaceae > Shewanella > Shewanella sp. 125m-1. The sequence continues at coordinate 77,362 of NZ_JBRILT010000010.1, read as the reverse complement.
GTCATTGGACCGGTAGGCTCAGAGATTAAGGTTGATGAACCGCCAAATAAGGCTGCAAAGAAGCCAACTAAAATTGCCCCCCACAGGCCTGCTTCTGCACCCGCTCCTGAGGCAACACCAAACGCCAAGGCCAAAGGTAACGAGATAATCGCTGTGGTTACACCACCAAATAGATCTCCTTTAACACTAACATCCTTAAAGCGCTCTCTAAACAAGACTGTAACCTCTTAAGCTGATAATTCGCGTGACTTTAACAAATAGTGAACCCTTTTGCATAGTACAAAGTGGGCGAATGGTTAGCAGAGTGGGGCCGGGTTTGACTCTCAATATAAGATTTTTATTAAGCTCCTTAGCTCGGGAGCCAACAGCCTAGCGCTGCGAGTGATTGGGAAATATTCTTATAGTGCGTCATACTCTTTAAGTTAGGCTTTTATCTTCATTTAGGACTCAGTAATGGCTAAGTTATTATCATCACAAATACATGATGTTGTTATGAAATTCATCCCTAAATCGATTCAAGAAAATATTTTCATTAAATCCCTGCTTGCTGGTGCCACGGCAATTGGTATTTTACTATCGGTGCCAGCTTTTGCTCCTATTGGTACGGTTGGTGCTACGGGGTGGATTATTGTGTATGCGGTGACTGGAGGTACCTTCTCCTATGAAGCGATATCTAAAGCCTGGGAAGCTTGGAAACATAAGTCTGAAAGTGAAAGAAAAGAAGCCGATGATAAACTTAAGAAGCTTAAGCAGTTGCTCGATGACGCTATGATTACCGAAGATGAGTACAAGGAGCGGGCGAAAGCATTAATTGACGATCTCATTGACTAAAAGCGGTCGTGGCAGAGTCACCCTTCTATCAACTGGCATAATCCAAAGTCAATTAACCCAGAGATATATTAACCAGGATAGATTAACTAAGCTTATTAGCTTGGACGCATTATTTCATCGGAACGTTGATATTATCCTTAATCGCCGTGTCGTTCGAGGGGCTTGCTTGTTATTCACAAATACAGATTAACTGCTTGAAATTACTTTCAAATTGAAATAATTCACTATTGCCTAATACTTACTGCTACTTTCCTATTACTTGTCTCGATTTTATTCCTACTTTCGTATGTGTTAAAATATCGCCCCTTTTACAGCCTCAACCTTTACAAAGTCGCTATAAGTCTTTGCAATAGCCGAGGAAAATTCACCGAATCAGCTTAAAATAGGCCGCACTAAACGGTGCTCATTTAATGGCTGACGACGATAAAAGTGAACACTACATGTCGAATTTGACACAATCTGTCGATCGAAAATCAACAGATGAAAATTACCTTGCGGCTCATCCACCTGAGCGCAGCGTTTCATCTACTTCTAACGCCTTTGCCAGCCCAGTACTCTGGTTAAGTGGCGGTTTTCTCGTTCTGTTCGTACTGCTTGCTGTTTTCGATACCTCAGCTCTATCCAGCATTATTCAAGTTGGATTCTCAAAAGTGACTCAATGGTTTGGCCCGTTTTGGCAAATTTTATTGCTGGCTAACTTTATTATTGGTCTGTACTTAGCTTTCGCCAGAACTGGCGACGTCAAGCTCGGTAATCGCAACACCCCAGAAATTGATACCTTCAAATGGTTGGCCATTGTTCTATGTACCTTATTAGCGGGTGGCGGTGTATTTTGGGCGGCAGCAGAGCCGATTGCCCACTTTGTTTCTTCGCCACCTTTTTATGGTGAAGCACAAGGTCGCACATTAGCAATCAATGCGTTATCACAATCATTCCTCCATTGGGGCTTCTTAGCGTGGGCGATACTCGGCAGCTTAGCGGCGATCGTGTTGATGCACTTGCACTACGACAAAGGCTTGCCATTGCAACCGCGTACTTTGCTGTCCCCCATTTTTGGTGACAAAGCGCTTAATGGTTGGATCGGTACCTTAACCGATACATTTTGTATTATTGCTGTGGCTGCGGGCACGATTGGCCCAATTGGCTTTCTTGGCCTGCAAATTAGCTATGCGCTCAATGCACTTTTTGGTGTGCAAGATACCTTAATCACTCAAAGTCTAGTGGTACTGTTTGCCATCGCCATGTATACCTTGTCGGCATTAAGTGGCCTAAGCCGCGGCATTCAACTTATCAGCCGCTACAATATTTTACTTTCTGTTGCACTGATCATCTTCATTCTATTATTTGGCCCTACTAGCTTCATCATTGATGGTTACATGCAGGGCATGGCGAGAATGGTGAATAACTTTGTGCCTATGTCTCTCTACCGAGGCGATGCTAACTGGCTCAGTTGGTGGACGGTGTTTTTCTGGGGCTGGTTCATTGGCTATGGTCCTATGATGGCAATCTTCATTGCACGAATTTCTCGCGGACGAACCATACGTCAATTGATCCTTTCTATATCGGTTATTGCACCGCTTATCACTTGTTTCTGGTTTAGTGTTGTGGGGGGCTCTGGCCTTGCGTTTGAGCTGACTAACCCAGGGGTTATTGCGAATGCTTTTGAAGGTTTTAACTTACCGGGCGTGTTGCTAGCGATTACTTCGCAGTTACCGATGCCAACGCTGATTGCGATTTTGTTTTTGATCTTAACCACTACCTTTATTGTCACCACGGGTGACTCGATGACTTATACCATTAGTGTGGTTGTTACGGGGTCTACCGAGCCGAGTGGCGCGATGCGTGCATTTTGGGGGATATTGATGGGACTCGTTGCTATCGCATTGATTTCAATGGGAGCTGGTGGAATTTCTGCCTTGCAATCGTTTATTGTGATCACCGCCGTTCCGGTGTCATTTGTCTTGTTACCTTCGCTGTGGCAAGCACCCAAAATGGCTAAAGCGATGGCGGAGCAACAATTTGGTAAAGCACCACTAAGCTCTCGCTAATCATGCACCAATAAAGTCATTCGCAAAAATGCGGCAAAGTCAGCCTGAGTCAATTTTTACTTTAAAGCCCGATGCTTAATAGTGTCGGGCTTTTTTTATCGCGAAATTGAAAATCGATAGTGTAATATGTTGCTGTTTCAGAGGAAGGAGTCGAATATTTAGCCGTAAGCAGGTATATTTTATGTTGGTAAGTGGGTATGTTGTTGATTTGTTTAGAAGGCAACAGGCTCTCTAGCGATTGAAGCTAGTTTAAATATTGATGTAAAGGAACGATATCACTATGGCTGTAATCTCAGAAATCAACAAGATGGTAATCAACCCGGACGCGCACATTCAGGTGCTGCAGTTAGCAGACTCTGAGCATTTGATTTGGGTTATTGATGATTTTATCGCTGATTTTGAGTCCTTAGTCGATTACTGCGAGAACAAAGCATATTTTAACCCGCAGGGCGCCGACGGAACGCTGTTTCCTGGTGTGCGTGATGAAATGCCCGCTAGCTATTATCAATCTTTATCAGCTCTACTAGAATTGTTGGCGCTGCAACCTCAAGGTGAGTGTTTTAAGCAACACCAGATTGCTAAATGCTGGCTATCTAAAGTCACTTTGACTCCGCAGCAATTAACCTCAAAGCAAAAGATGCCTCATTTTGATTCTTTGGCTGATCATTCAATGGCGGCGGTACATTACCTCAAAGGTAACCATCTGGGGGGAACGAGTTTTTACCGCTATAAACATAGCGAAAAACTAAATCTCTCATTTGATGATAAAGAGATGATTTTGGACATGGTGGAGAAGGTGGAGCAATCAGCTGCTGCGCGTTCGGGCTATATTAATGAGTCTGATGAACTGTTTGAAAAGGTGTTTTCTGTTGAGGCTAAATCTAATCGGTTAGTGATCTATTCTGGCAATATTCTCCATAGCGCAAATATCACAGACCAAGTTGAGTTTGATAAAAATGCGCTTAATAATCGAACCTCAGTAAACTCATTTTTTAACGTCAGCGCGTAGAGCTTCTACCTCTTGCCTAAACCTAGTTTGCTTAGATAAAACTACTTCTGCTTGAGCCAGTTTAACTTTGCTAGATATTGCTGCTGGTTTTGCGGCAACTCGGCATACTCTAAAGCGAGCTTGATAGAGTTTTTGGCCGACACGTTTTGGCCTAACGCATATTGCGCTTTTGCTAAGTCAAAATAGGCTTTGTGGTAATACGGAGTGTTCTTTAAAAACTTACGGAGATAAATTTCCGCACTTTTAAAGTCGTCATTGGCAAGTGCATCTTGCCCTATCAGGTACCAGTCATAAGGCGAAGAGTCTTGTAGGCTCAACAGCTGTTGTTTTACATTCCTTGCTTGTTCAGTATTTCCCTGTTTTGAAAGCAGATAATGATAATTGCTGAGTAAGCTTATTTTTGAGTCAGACACAGCGAGCCCATAACGATAAAGTGCATCAGATGTTACTACATCTCCCTTACGGCGATGTACAATCGCCATCATATTGATCAAGGGAGCATATTTATCATCATATTTAATTCCTTCGCTTAATAAGCTATAGGCTAAATCAAGATCACTATCGAGTAAGGCGTCTGCCGCGAGGTTCCGATAAAGCATCGCTATAAATTGACTGTTATTGGCAATTTTACCGACGCGATCATAACGACCTGGGAAATAGTCCAGTATTAGGTAGTTTCTAGTCGAAAAATAAAAGCCCTTATTTTCTTTTTCGCTGCCACTCTTTTCATAAAGAAAAGTGCGTACATGATTCGATGTTACAGCGAAATCAGCGGTAATATCTAACAGTAGTGGCTCGGTATGCATAACTTGAAATACAGTCTCTACACCAAGCTCTTTTGCTACGGCGTAACTCAATAAAGCTAATGACATGCAATTTCCACCCACCTTATCCATGGCATTTCTGGCGGAATAGTTAGCACCTTGGTAATTAAAATTAACTAACCTTTTAGATAGATATTCTGATACCTGCTTATGTCTGGGAAGCATGGCGATAGCTTTTTGACTCACGAATTGATGAATGTCATCAACTTGTATTTTTGTCAGTGACACTAGATCTTCATATGTTGGGACGCTATGGCCCGATACGTTAAAAAGCTGATGATTGGTTTGTGGCAACTCAGGCAGTTTTTGCGAATGCTGTGGCGGAACACTTGAGCAAGCAGATAGTAAGTATAATATTGCTACAGTGAAAATCCATCTCATGGTACAGCTCCTTTGTTTTTGGTATCGACAGTAACTGGCTATTGCGCTAGGTCAATTTAACACCACTATAGCCATTATTGGCGATATAAACGACAGCTATCGTTCCTATGGGGGCTTTTAGGCGAAAAAAAACTCTTGGTTGAGTCATTACATGGATTAGCGCTTGTAAGGCATGGCTATTTTATGCAAAAGCAAACGGTTAGCTGCGGCTTGTTGTATCATCACAGGCCAAAATAATGCGCTTTAGTTGCAGCACTATTTACAATCATAAATTCAGATTTCAGGTCTTCCCTATGCGTATATTATTGACTATTTTAGTCGCAAACCTTGCTCTGGCTGGTTGCGGTAGCCAGCAACAAACTCAGTTAGCTGCAAAGATATTTGACCCTTGGTGTGAATATGCCGTGGCGGGGCAGGCTGATGCTGTATCACCTGAATGCACTGAAAATGCAGCTAAGGGGGACGTAGATGCTGCGACTAATCTAGGATATTTGTACGCCAAGGGAATGCTAGTAAAGGCCGACATTAACCGCGCAATGGCTCTTTATCGGGTGGCGGCGGAGCAAGGCTCACTGGGGGCGCAGTATTCTTTGGCTGAGTTGTATCGAAGCGGGGCATCAAGTCGCGCAAAGCCGCAATTGGCACGCTATTGGTACGAACAAGTGGCGAATCAAAGCCACTCTTTACAACATCAGCAGCAGAGTCAGCAACAGCCTAGATATCAAGCAGAGGCGCAGTTTATGTTGGGTCTTATGTACATGGAGGGCAATGGCGGCGAGAAAGATCTCACTATTGCTGAGCGTTGGCTAAAGCTAAGTAGTGATAATCGCCACAACGAAGCGCCATTTGTGCTTGGTAATCTCTATTTAGATGAATACGCTAATCCACAGCAAGCCGTCGATTGGTATCGACTCAGTGCTGAACGCGGTTATATTCCTGCTATGCATCGGCTCGGTATGGTTTATATCGAGGGCAGGTTGGGAGCCGTCGATACGTTAAAAGCGAAACAATGGTTATGGCAAGCGGCGACTCAGGGCTCACCAGAGGCGCAAGTCGATTTGGCGACTCTGGAGTATAACGGTATTAATGACGAGTCTGATTTAGTACAGGTTTATGTCTGGTTAGATGCGGCGAGCTTTCAAGGTAACGACCTTGCTAAGCAGCGGCTTAAACAGATGATGGCTAAACTCAATGAGCAGCAATTACAGCAAGCACAGATTAACAGTCAACGCTGTATTCAAAGTCAGTTTCAAAACTGTAAGGTTAATCAGTCATTGTAGTAAAATAGCCAGCTTACCAAGCAGCTAACAGCGCATGAAACCCAGATTTTTCCGAGCAAAACTATCTGCAAATTTTAAGATCCGCCTCAGGTTAGTTGATTACAATGGGTGACTTTATTTTGTATTTCAATCGTTAAAAGAAGGATTTGTACCTTGGATACACATAATACAAACTCAACTCGTCGTAAGCCTTGGATTGCTTTGGGGGTAATAGCTTCCATAGTGGTGTTGTTTGCCGTGCTAGTCATGGTCATGCCTAAAGGGTTTAAGGCAACACATGAGCAGATCGGCAGCGGTAAACCTACAGTCGTGTTTGTTTACGACAATGGCCTTGCTGTGAGTAATAGTCAGACCGAGCAAATGAATGACGCGCGTGACCAGCTTGGTGACCAAGCGTACTTTTTGATTGCGACTACCGGCAGCCCTGAAGGAGAGTTATTGATAGCCAAGCATCGCGCTGATTCAGCAGAGCTGTTACTTTTTGATCCATCTGGTCGCTTGGTAAAAAGGCAGTATGCGTTGAAAACAGCTGATGAACTTGTGCGGTGGATTCAATAACATAAGCAAAAAACCATCCAGTTTGAGCTGTTCAACAGCGTCGTTATGGAACAGTCAGTGGATGGTTTACTTGTTTAACGGCTACACTTTTTGAATGGTTATTTTGACCAGCTCTGAGTTAGCCGTAGATGCACAGGTAGGCAGTTTGGCTCTCGACTTTAACCTGGAACTTGGCATTACCGATAACATTAAACTGTTCACCGGCATTAAATGTTTGCCACTGGGCTTGGCCTGGAAGCATTACCGTTAGCGCTCCAGAGATCACTTGCATAACTTCAGGCGCCGCAGTACCAAATTCATACTCACCAGCCTCCATTACGCCAACAGATGCGGGTTTGTCGGCACCTTCAAAAGAGATAGACTTAACCTGACCTGCAAAATATTCATTAACAGCTAGCATTATAATTCCTCGTGATTAGTGTGTTGGTTACTCTGAGAATCTAAGGCTAATCAACCTAAGTTTGGGGCTGAGTGACTCAACGGCGGGATAATATATCAATTGTATAAGTCCCAAAATAAAATCTGCCTGAGTTTATCGATTAAATGTGAGCGGCGTTTTAATTAGGGCTATCTATCAGTGCTATCTATTAGTGCGGGCTAATACCAATTGGTATAAGTCTTAATGAACGCAATTACTTTATCGAAGAGAACAAAGGTTGGGTGAGCACTTAGGCGAGAAGTATCGATGTCAATTTGGCTGTTTGCAGCATAAGTGCAAATATAAGTCCCAATAAAATCGGCTTTTTTGTGTGTGGGGAGGGGGAGAACAGCCACAGTGATTATGGCTGTTCATCGGGCTCTACTGTTCAGTAAATGCCGCTTCAATCTTTTCTAATTCTTGCTGCTCTTTCAGCTTATATTCTTGTGTCGCTTTTGTATTCGCTTCTTCCAGAAGCGCAGCTTGTCTTTGTTTAAGGCTGTGTTTTTCTGATTTAGTCAGAAACTTAAAGGCTTTTTTATTGGCAAGCGCGTACGCAACCACATCTTCGCCTTTCACTCTACGCTCATCTACTCGTTGCGCGAAACGTTCGTTATCTCGTGCTTTACGCTCTTCAGCATTTAGCTTGCTCATATCTTGTATCCTCATCAGTTAATCACGGTAGGCTTTACTACGTTCAGTTACACAAATGAGAGTTGCTGCACATTCATAAAGCTGATCAGCTATTTTAGCATAATATGGGCTAATAACCCCATGCAATCAGTGCTTGCTCAAGGTTTAGACTATTCTCTAGCTTGCTTTAATTTAGTCACCTGGAGTGAGTGGGAACTTTGTTTTCATTTCAAGCTGTTTATTTGTTACAGCCTTGTTGTAAGATGTTGATTCAAGGATTGGATGACAGAGTTAGGATACTATGGGCGACTTAGCCAAGATGAGTAATAAACGGTTTACCATTCGTGTTACCGTGGTTGGGATCTTTATCTTAGCCACTATTCTAACCGCCGCGATTGCCATTAGTTTGCAATATTACTTTAGTAAAAACATGGCTACAGATGCCGCTGTTAAGCTCTACAATCTTACCGCTAAAAATACCAGTAGCTACCTTACTCAAGTCGATAATCGCGCGATTAATACCACTCACTTACTGTCAAACTTTGATACGCCTGTGATAGATGGTGCCTTTAATCCTGAAGTCAGGCAGGCGTTTGCTGACGTCATGCAAATTAACCCATTGTTTTATGGCATTTATGTAGGCATGCCTAATGGGGATTTTTATGAGCTGATTAATTTGGATGCACACCCAATAATAAGAAAGCAGCTTAATGCATCCCATCTAGATCGTTGGGTGATGATTACCATCAGTGGTGAGGGGACATTACGGCGAAAAGAGCAGTCCTATTTCGATGAGCAGTTTAATTTACGCGTGATGCAAACAGAGCCCAGTGAGTATGACGCTAGAGTTAGGCCTTGGTTTGTTGATGCTCATACTCATGCAGTTTCTAAAACAGAGCCTTATCTGTTTCAGCATTTGCAATCTCCGGGGCAAACTTATTCGATAAAGCTCGCAGACTCCGAAATCGTGCTTGCCTTAGATATCGCCCTGTCATCACTTTCAGATTATCTGATTATGCAGGGGGAGAGTGAAAAGGGGATCACGGAGAAAAATATTTATCTCTACAAGCAAAGTGGTGAGCTAATCGCATCGAACCAAGTACAAAAGACGGCGATTGAAATACCTAAGTCTAAAGAGTTAGCTTTGACTGCAAAACAACGCGCCCTGGTAGAAAATACTGAGCCGCTGTTAGTCTCCAATGAAACCGATTGGGCGCCTATTGATTTTGCCATATCAGGCATGCCTCAGGGTTATAGTGTCGATCTACTCAATCTGGTTGCCGATATGACAGGATTAGAGTTGAACTATGTCAATGGTTTTAGCTGGAGTGAATTAACTGAAAGCTATAAAGATCATGAACTAGACATGCTGCACTCTGTGATTAAAACCGATGAGACACGTTTATTAGGAAAGTTTAGCGAGCCTTTTCTTGAGCTTCCCTACGCGATAGCAACCCAGCAAGGAACGCCAGAGATCACGCATATCGAGCAACTCAATGGTAAGCAGGTTGCGATACCGACTGGTTGGTCGATTATTGAGGTTATTAAGCAAAATTATCCGCAGATTGAGATAGTCGAGATGCCTTCCACCTATGCCATATTGCATGCGGTTGAACAGGGGGAGATTTTTGCTGCGCTCGATAGCAACATCATATTGCATTACACAGCTAATCAGTTTTTTGTTAAGCACATCCAATATCATCAGCAGCTAGATTTCTCTCCGATAAAACTGAATACCGGTTTACACGTTGTGATGCCTGCTCACAGAGCAGATATTATTGAAATCATTAATCAGGCTTTAGCTAATATCACCCCGGCTCAAATCAAAGCTCTGAGGGCTAAGTGGTTTGGTGAAGGAGTAAAGCAGACTTTATTAACGCAAGGGACAGTGCCTTTTGAAGCCCTTATTGATCTAGCGGCTGAGCCGGAAAACCAACAAAACTTAATTCGTCGTGAGTTAAATGGGATTGAGGAGTTTGTTTATGTAACCCCTTTTGGTGATGCATCGGCTGGAAGTGAAGAGCCTTCAGCTGGGAATCAAGAGTATTTTGCGATTGTGGTGCCAATGGAGCAGTTACTTGCGACCAGTATTGAGAAAGTACAGCAATCTATTTTGCTCACCAGCATCTGCTTATTGATTATCTTGCCCGTATCCTGGCTGTTTTCATCTCCTATTATTCGACCTATTAAATTATTGGCGATTGAAAATGACAAGATTAAAAACCGTCAATATGATGCAGTGAAGCGAGTTGAGTCAAGCATCACCGAGCTTGATGAATTAGCGCACTCTATGATGGATATGTCGAGTGCGATTAAGGCGCATGAGGAGAATCAAAAGGAGTTAATGGAGTCTTTTATCAAACTCATAGCGCAAGCTATTGATGATAAATCTCCTTACACCGCAGGACACTGTAATCGAGTGCCAGAGCTTGGCCTGATGTTGGCTCAGGCTGCAGAAAACTCAGAACTAGCCCCTTTTAAGGACTTTAAATTTAACTCCGATGATGAGCAGCGCGAGTTTAGAATCGCCGCTTGGCTGCATGATTGCGGCAAGATCACCACCCCAGAATATATCGTCGATAAGGGCAGTAAGCTTGAAGCCGTTTATAACCGTATTCATGAGGTTAGGATGCGCTTTGAGGTGTTGTGGAGAGACGCCGAGATTGAATATCTAAAGCAAACGATATTGTGTAAGCAAGACGCTAAGCCGTCGGGCGAGCAGTCAGAAGAACTGCTTCTTGCAGAGCTCCATCAGCAGCGATCGCAATTGCTAGAGGACTTTAAATTTATCGCCAAGGCCAATGTTGGCGGCGAGTTTATGGATCAAGAGTCGACAGATCGCCTCGCCGAGCTTGCTAAAATCAGCTGGCAGCGTCATTTTGACGATAGGCTAGGGCTGTCACCAGTCGAAGAACTTAATCTTAGTGAACGAGAAGGCGAGGACGTTTATCCGGTCACAGAGCCGTTGCTGCGCGATAAACCTGAACATATTATCAAGCGGATCAATAAGGTGGAGTTTGATCCTAAGTTTGGTATTAAAATGGCGATCCCTGAATATCAATATAACTTAGGTGAGCTGTATAATCTTTCTATCTCACGAGGCACTTTGACCACTGAAGACAGGTTTAAAATTAATGAGCATGTCACCAGTACCATTAAGATGCTAGAGAACCTACCGTTCCCCCCAGAGCTTGCACGCGTACCGCGCTACGCCTCTACTCACCATGAAACCTTAAAAGGCACGGGTTACCCACGTAAGCTCAGCGCTGAAGACTTATCGATCCCCGAGCGGATCTTAGTGGTTGCCGATATATTCGAAGCGCTAACCGCTGCAGATAGACCTTATAAAAAGGCTAAGCCACTAAGCGTTGCTATCGATATCTTGTATAAGATGGCACTCGATGAGCACTTAGATATGGATATCTTTAAGCTATTTTTATCGAGCGGGATCTATCTTGAATATGCGCATAAATTTTTGGACTCGGCTCAGATAAATGAGATCGATATGGCCAAGTATCTACAGCCAGAGCCGATCACTAAAAGCGCCTAAACCCGCTATTACGGCCTCGGCAGCCAAGCTCTACTTTTGTGAGAGTTTGGCTGTTTTTATCACGAAATAGAAAAGTGACCTCCAATTCCGTGCTGACCAATCCTTAAGCAAAAAAAGTCATTGTTGAATGTGGCTGTAGTGGTAGAATGCGCGCTCGGCGAATCGCGACCAGAGTCATCACGTTTCTTTCACCGCATATCGCCTATAAACGTCTATTTTCTTCACTATTAATTCGAGTATTTATGAAACGGATTTTGCTGTTAACCCTGCTGGCCTTATCTCATCAAGCTGTCGCTGTAGAACCTTTATTTGAAACGCCTAAAGATATGGAGCCGACTTGGGTCGACGATATCTTGTCTGTGTTTGGTGCTGACGGTGAGTTTGATCAGAGTAAGCCTATCGATATGAGCTACTTACCTACCGCGTATTACACACCAGAGAAGAAGTTTGGTGTGGGTTTGCTGATGGTGGGCTTATATAAAACAGACGGCGCCGCGAGTGATGAGCAGCCTTCGTCGTTAGTATTGAATTCGTTTGTGTCGATGAACAACTCTTATGGTGTTGAAGTTGAAAATATGACCTTTTTCAACGGTGGTAAGCAGCGTTTACAGCTGGGGCTAGAGCTACATAACGAAGCGGCTGTTTATTATGGACAGGGTATCGAACAAGGTAATATCGACGCTAATCACCATGAGTTTGAAGAGCAAGTTTATAGTTTTAAACCACGCTGGATGACGGAAATTGCCGATAACTACTTTCTAGGTGTGGGCGCAGATTTCACTTACGCCAGTGCTGAAAAATTAGAGCTGGTCGAAACAGAGATGCCAGTAGATTCAGATACACTTCTGCCAAATAATTTTAGCTCGGGAGTGGTGGTAACCAGTATCTATGATTCGCGTGATTACCGCTTAAATGCCACTAAAGGTTGGTTATTCCAAATCGATGCCGGTCTGTATCAAAACAGCGAATATTCGACGTTCTCGACTTACAATCTTGAGTTAGCAAATTATATCGACTTGAGCTCAACCTCTTTGCTGAGTTCGGCGCCAGGTCTTATCGCTTGGCAGGTACAGGGGCATTTTACCAATGGCGATGTGCCTTGGAACATGTTGCCAGACCTCGGTGGCTCAGGAGCGATGCGTGGCTATATCAAAGGCCGTTACCGCGACGAGCAGATGATGATGGGCCAAGTTGAATACCGTTTACCTATTTTTCAGCGTTATGGCATGGTGTTTTGGGGCGGTGTGGGTAGCGTAGCATCAAAGGTGAGCGATCTTAATGAAGAGTTAATGACTTCATACGGCACTGGTTTCCGCTTTAAAATCAAAGACAATATTAATTTACGCCTAGATATTGGTGTGGGTGAGAACGAAACTAACTTCTACCTTAATGTGAACGAAGTCTTTTAATCATGAGTCGTAATCTTGCCATCATGATAAGCCTGTACGGACTCTTTGGTGTCGCTAGCACTAATGTTTTTGCTAGTGATGCAGCAGCAAAAGACGCAGTAATGGCCGCAGAGCCTAAGCAGTGTAGCCGTAACGCTAAATACGATATTTACGTCAGTGGCATCCATACAGGCACGATGGATCGTACGGAGAATTGGCAAGGCCAAACCGCGCAGGTGATTACTAAAAGTGAGGCCAGTATTCTAGGTATTGGTACTCAATACCATCAAACTGCAACGCTTGCTTGGTCGAACCTAACCCGTCAGTGGCTTACCAGCCAGTTTCATCAAAAAGTGACCGGGTTTCGCGCCCGAGATATGCGGGCCAGCTTTAGCGCTAATGGCCTGAGCTCTCAGGTGGATATTGGTGGTGATATCGAGCGTTACGACTCTACTGATATTCCGCTCCGCGATGTCGATACCTTGGCCATTCAGATGCGTGAGTTTTTGCTACAAGGGCGACAACAATTTCGCTTAATCAGGCAGGCATCCGATGCAATAGAGCCGTATCAATATTATGTACAAGAACCGCTGACAACAAATATTGCCCCTTGGGGTGAGTTAAGCGTCATTCCGGTTAAGCAAACGGGCAGCGAAGAGGTGACTTATTACTTTGCACCTTCTATGGATTATCAATTGGTTAAAGCCCGCTATCACGGCATTATATTACGTGGCCTTATTGAGCTTAATCACTATAGCTCTACTTGCGATAAGTCCTAAGGTTGACGCTTCATTTTTGCGTTTATAGCTAAATAACAAGCACTCTTTTTAGAGTGCTTTTTATTTATGTGCTTTTTATTTAAGTGTGTTGCAGCAAGGATAAAAGGCCATAGCTTAATTGCACAGGCCTTTCTATTCTTGCAGGTGTTAGCTTAGAGCATCACCAGATAAGCGATAAAAATGATCGATAAAACATAGATAATCGGATGCACTTCACGGCCTTTACCTGCAACTACCATGGAGAACGCATAGCTGATAAAGCCCATCGCCATGCCGTTGGCTGGTGAGAAGCTTAAAATCGTGAACATGATGGTAAAGAAGGCTGCAATGCATGATGGCTTATGATCCCAATTAATTTTGCCTAAACGTCCCACCATGTAAATACCGACAACAATCATCGCAGGGGCAACAATTGCGGTTGAGAACATTGAAAATACCGGATAACAGAAGAGTGCCAATAGGAATAAACACGCAGTAGCAACCGCAGCTAGCCCCGTCTTCGCCCCTTGAGCCGAGGCGATGCCTGACTCTGAAAAAGCGGTAATGGAAGTGGTGCCTAATACACTGCCAATGACGGTGCCGCCAGCATCAGCCACTAATGCGGCGCGAGCGTTAGGTACTTTACCGTCTTTATCGATAATACCTGCATCTTTACCCACACCGACAATGGTCGATAAACCATCGAAGAAATCAACGATAAAAAAGATGATCACGATAAACAGCAGATCAAATAACTTGTCAGCGGTTAGAAACTCAAAATTAAACACCTTACCAAAACTGGGCTCTATGCTTGGTGGTGCGCTAAACCAGGTTTCGGGGATCGGCGCGTACTGAGTACCGAGCACAGCATCACTGATGAGAGTGAGCGCAATAGAGGCGATAAAGGCGATAAAAGTGGCCAGCTTGATGTTTCTCACCATACAACCTACCGCGACAAAAAGGCTGATAAAGGCTATTGCAACTTGAGGCTGAGTAATGTCTCCCATACTGACGAGCACGGCTGGGTGGGCGACAATAATGCCTGCATTTTTTAAGCCGAGAAAAGCGATAAATAATCCCAATGAAACCGTGATTGCGAGCTTAAGATCTTCTGGGATCGACTCGATCATCTGTTTGCGGATCTTAGTCATGGAAAAGATCAGATAGACGATGCCGGACAGAAAAATACCGAACAGGGCTTCGTGCCAAATTAGCCCAACTGAGCTCGACGCTAACATGCCCTTAAAGAAGCTATTCATGCTCATGCCGGGCGCTAACATGACTGGGTAGTTACCGAAAAAACCCATTATCAAGGTGGCTAACGCGGCAGCTAAGGCGGTGGCGGTAAAGATCGCGCCTTTATCCATTCCCTCTATGCTGCCCAAGATCGCCGGATTCACCGCCAAAATATAACTCATGGCTAAAAAGGTGATAAAACCGGCGTAGAGCTCGGTGCCAACATTGGCATTGCGCTGTGAAAGTTGGAACGTCGATTCCATAAAACGGGACTGCCCCGTACGTAGAAGTAAGCTAGAGATCGCCACAGTGATGCCTTATTTTATTGATGCGTTATTAATGCGTTCTTCATACATGAGGCTCTATGCAGCGCTCACGTATTCTTCTTACATTAGAAATTCAATAAATTTATTGGCAGATACCACTGGGCTGCCAAGTGTTTGGCAACGGACGGTGATTGGGCTGTAGTCACAAGATTAGGTCTTGTGGTAGAGACTTCTGGACCAAATTTCCAGCGATATACAGCACAATAAATTGTTGGCGCGGATTGTACGCAGCTGCTGGTGGGGCGCAAGCAAGACGGGGGGAAATGTGCAATAGATCATGCTTTTTTGCAAAAACAGCTATAACAATAAGAGCGATAACAAAAACAACAGTAACAAGGTCAGCGGCAAAGGCTGACCTTATTACTTGGCAGCCTTACTTATTAGTTGTCGATGCCAGCGTAAAGCGTCGCCTAAGCATTTGGATTAACGCGGGGGAAACTGAAGCTAGTATCATCCCTGCCATCAGTAGATATTGATGTGAGTTATAAGATTCATTGACTAACAAAATGCCACTGATAATCCCTGCTATTGGATTCGCAATACTGCCAAAGGTAAAGTCGACCACACTCATACGCTGTAATAACCATACGTATAAGCCGTAACCGAGCACTGTGTTTAGCAGCACAATCCAGCCAATCCCAAAGCTATTCATTAGACTAAATCCAGAGGCTATAGCTAGATACTTATCTGCTGAGAATAAAGCCTCAATGCCTGAGACCAAAAGTAGCAAGCTGCCGCCAATAATGAGCTGCCACGTCAGTACCGTCCACCAATGAATACGTGTGCCGAGTTCTTTAGTCATGGTGCTGCCAACAATAATGCAGCTTATTGCGGCCAACATAGCGAACAGCCCGACAGGGTTTAAACTGATGGAGCTTGGGTCAAACAGCTGCCAAGCCAAGATCACAATAACGAGACCGGATATAGCTTGTAGTAGATTAGGGCGTTTTTTATTAATCAGCCAATGAAATAGCATGGCAAATACGGGCACCGAAACCATACCTACACCTGATAATGCCGAGGGCAGTGTCAAAGCCATTACAAAAATGAGGCTGAAGAAGATGGCAATATTGATGGCACCGAGTTTAACTAAAATTGGCCAGTCAGCTCTATTCGGTAGGCTAGGTTTAATTGCCAGTAAAATTAATCCAGCAGGCAAGGCACGAATCGCTCCTAGTAGCAGTGGCGGCCAGTCGGGCAGAGTAAGCTGCGTCATGGCGTAGGTTGTGCCCCAAAAAAATGCCGGGATCATGGCAATAAACACATTCATAAACTACCTTTGTATTAGGTATCTTTATGTAAAGATATATTTCATTGTGGACCGATAGTTTATTTTTGTAAAGTCTCTTCTTATAAAGTATCTTTTCATAAAGTATCTGAGCGTTAAGTTTATTAGTGGTGTGCCTGCTTGACGCAAATTAAAGGTGAAAAATGGAAGATATCGATAAGGTTATAGCACAGTGGGCCAAAGAGAAGCCGCATTTAGATACGCTGCCGATGGCTATTTTCGGGCGTATTATGCGTTTGCAAAAACACATCGAGGCTGAGATTGCAGCTTGTCATAAACAATACGGCCTGACCATGGGCGAGTTCGATGTCTTAGCGACATTAAGGCGCTCAGGAGAACCGTTTAATCTCACACCATCAGCCTTGTTGTCATCGATGATGCTCACCTCGGGAGCCATGACCAACCGTTTAGATAAGCTTGAAACCAAAGGCTTAATAGAGCGAGTGCACAGTAAACAAGATCGCCGCAGTGTATCGGTGGGCTTAACTGAAAAAGGCTTTAACACCATAGATAAAGCCATTGAAGACCATGTGCGGATCCAACACAAATTAGTTGAACAGTTGTCAGATGCTGAACAACCCGCGCTAAACCTACTGTTGAAAACCTGGTTAGCAGGGTTTGAAGGCGCTGGAGAGGGGGTAACCAATTAGATTTAATGCCTTAGATTTATTCTCAGGTTTACGTCTTGCGAATTAAAGATGATAAATCATCCCAAGCTTATTGCACCGCAAGGCCTGCAAAGTTGTTGGCCTTGTTTTACACATATGACAATAAGTCCCGTACTAGCCACTTATAGCGAGCTATCCCTCTCAGTTTACATACTGTACTTTCGCCTGGTTGATTTTTACTTTAGGATGCACAGCATCTATCGCTGTTAGTTGTAACCCTATGAATTTTATTAAATCTATTATTACTCTTGGCTTTATGTTCATCAGCTTATTATTTGTGGGTTGCAGCGATCAAGCAAAGCGTAAACCCATTGAGTGCAATACCTTTGAGCGCTGCTATGTATTGAGCTTGATAGCCGGGGAAGAAGCGCTGCAAAGCCACACTGAGTTTAGCCAGCTCAAAGTAGTGGTTGCAGTAGATTATGACGTTGGTAAAAGTACTGAAGTACAAACTAAGGTTAAAAAGTCGAGCGGTTCAGCGACATTTGATGCACTTGCTAAGCAGGAGTTACAAGGTTCAATCGAAGCATTATTGCCTGTTTTGGCGACACTTTCTGAAGAGGAACAAGAGAAAGGCGAGTCATTCAATACAGACTTTATTATGAAAACAGCCGATTTCCCCGTTGAGCCAAAAGTCGAACTAGAACCTGAGTTAGTTGAATATTTCTTTGATAATGGCCAGTTGAAGCTCCGCGGCTATGAGCTAGGAATTGATAGGGTGGGTCATTGGCAGACTTTTTATGAGGACGGCACACTACATTATGACGAGCGCTACCCTGCGGGAATAAGAAAGCGTTTTCATGAAAATGGTCTGCTCGCACAAGAGGGATTTTTTGATGAAGGGCTAGAGCAGGGCGAATTTACAGATTACCACGACAACGGCAGCCTTAGAGCTAAGCGTAACTTTAAAGATGGCCAGATAGTCGGCTTCGCTGAATCTTATTCAGAGGATGGAACACTAGATCAACGAGCCAATTTCGATGCTCAAGGTAATGGCACATTACAAGAGTTTTGGCCTAACGGGCAACTGAAGTGGGACACGGCGGTTATTAATGGGCAGCCCAGTGGTGAGCAGAAGTATTACGACCTTCAAGGTCAGCGAATGGTTGCCAAGGCTCTCGCCGCCGCCAAGCTGTTTCAGCAAAGTATTACAGATAACGATGTTGATACCTTTATGGGCTTTATTCTCGATGAAGAGATAATGTTTGAAGGTGCAAGGGTCGCTTATCAACGTATTATTTGGCAGTTCACCGAAAAGATGAAGTCAGGCGCTTTTAGTCAAGATTCAGCGACATTTACTGAGCCCACCCAAATGTTTATTGATGGTGATGAATATTGCGCTTATTTGCCGATGACAATTAGTACACAAACTGCAGAAGGCAAGATATTCAGGAACTCTGCTTTATTGGGATACTCTGCCGATATTGGTAAAACGTGGAAGTTTGTTGATGCCAGCGATGGTCACGATGTGATTGGTGCAGTGCTACCGCTAATTCCTAATGATTTGACTATCCCTAAGTTTGCAGAGCCTAAGATAATGGCGCGTGATTAAAGCTTGATGATTAAAAGCTTGTGGTTAAAAGATTGATGATTAAAGCGCTGGAAAAACTGATGATTATAATTGGTTTGATATAAGCATTTTCATCTGTGCTTGAGTGTATCGCTTAGCAACGCCTAATGAATGGCCGTTAGAAACAAAAACGCCTTGTAGCAAAGGCTGCGCAAGGCGTTTAGGATAACTTCTGTTGCAGTATTCAAGCTGCTTACTGCAAGAGCTGGTGCTTTACTTTTGCAACTATTACTTTTGCAGCTGGGCTTTTGCCGCTTCAACTTTGGCAAAGTCTAGGCCTAGCTCTTCAACAGCTTCTTTAATTAAAGCTGGGTTTTGCATAACAAGACCCATTAGCTGCTGTAGCTTCTCTGGTGGAATACCAAGTTGGCCAATCACTGCCATAGCCATCATTGGGTTTTCAGTCAGAGTTTGGAACAGCTCTTTAGCTTGTTCATCACTTACATTGTGCTCTTTTAAGATCGCAAGAATCGGGTTCATTGCATTACCTTTATATTGGCTAAAATCAATAGGCCTAGATTTTAACACTCATCACGGTTTTTATACCAAGCTAAATCGACAGTATGCCAAGTTTTACCGATTTCGACTTTGGTAAAGCGCCTTTATAGCAGCGCTGAAGCATTAACTGCGCGGGTAATAATCATGCTTATAAAGCCTGAAATTGCGCCTTGGTGATGCCATAGTGCACGCGGTCGTCAAACCCCAGCGCCATTTTGAAATAATCTTTTTGGGTACCTTCATGCACAAAACCGCACTTTTGCATGGTTTTATATGAGCCGGTGTTACTAATGTGGCAATCGGCAGTCACTTTATGGGCATCGAGCTCACTAAAGGCAAGATGAGTTAAAAACTTGCAGGCCGCAGTGGCAATACCTTGACCCCAAGCGTGCACTGGCAGTTGATAGCCGACTTCAAAGTTACCCTGCATAAACATAACCGCAGGTAAGCCAGCCATTCCCATATATTGACCATCAAGATCGCGAATAACGACAGTGATGTTATCTGGCCATTGGCCTTTGCTAATCGCCTCTGCGGTGTTTTCAATAATCGGGTTAAAGAAGCCTTGGTAAACCTCAACTGGCGATGGTGCGAAAAACAAATACTCTGCGACCTTAGGATCGTCCAGCATGGTGATGATCTCACTCAGATCACTCGCCTTAATTAACTCAATCGTTAGCGAGTCTGTTAATGGGATTGCTTGGCCTAATTTAAATTGTGTAATCGACAATGTTGCTTACCTAAATAATGAATATGCGCCCATCATAGCGTGGCCAATAAGCTAGCGATTGAACATTTGCGACAAGTTTCAGCTAACGTTTGCTCAAACCAATTGCTGCAAACAGCTTTAGCGGAACAGCTTTATTATTCAAAGTCGCCATAAATATCGATAACAAGATCCCGTGCGCTGATGTAACCAGCTGGGGTTACGCCTAAGATCTTTTTCATCTGGCGGATCAAATGTGGCTGATCGCTAAAGCCATATTGATCGGCTAAAGCGGCCCAATCTGGATTTAACGGATGCTGGTATAGATGGGTAAACAATGCCTCAAACTTCACTATGGTTTGATATTGCTTAATGCTCAAGCCAACCACTTTGCTAAAGGCACGCTCTAAGGTGCGTTTGGTACAAAAACACTGCTTGGCTAAATGCTCGCTGCTGAGCATGCCATTGCTTTGTTCGATAAAGAGTAAGGACTTTTCAACTAAGTTTACCGTGGGGTCAGACTTTGCGATGGTGAGCAGCGGGCTGAGATCTCGCTCAACCTGCTGTAGCAGTGTTTCTTTATTTGCTTGCGCTATTAAGGCTTGATAGCGTTCAGGCGGCAGTAAATCATCTAGCCAATCTATTTTTACGCATTGGTTGATAACTCCAGCTTGCTGTTGCTTAAGTTGATACAGCGCCGTGGGAGTAAAGCGAAAACCTAAACGGGTCAGTGGCGGTTTATCATCAAGGATCAAAGTCTGAGTATTGGCTGTAAGCAAGTAGCTGCCACTGCCTGAAAACTGAGCTTTAGCACTGGTGTATTGATAGGGCTGCTGGCTGGGCGAAATTATATAATGGGCATTAACATTGGGCACCAGTTGCGGCATGGCATCAATGTTGTCGTCAGCAGAAACATCGAGATACCACACCCAATCAATCAGGTGCTTTAGTGAGTCTATTTGATGTTTCCAAGTGATCATAGCTAGCTCGATAAAAGGCCGTGTTTGAATAATAACAGGCTTTAGAGGTTAGCCTAGGAAGATTTGAAGTGCAGAAAGATGATTTTTGTATATGTATTATGCAGTTAATTCCTTGTTTGTTGATATGTTCTGCAAAAGTTATTCGCCGCTATATAGCTAAACTACTGCCTTGGTTAAGCTACGCGAAATTTATAGCATTCGCTTGGTGTTAGTCAAAAGGTAGTTGGCATGCAAAGATCAGAAGTCAGTATGAATCGGTATTTATCAGGCGTCTTTTTAGAAGACAGGCCTGTAAGCAAACGGGTATTCAATTTAGTGATTGGTTTAGTGCTAATTTGGGGTTTTAGCATTAACTATCTTGCTGTTGCGTATTTTCCAGTTGAAATACTGCAATGGATAAATCCTTGGGTGTTATTGGCAGTTGTGTTTGCTTCATTAATGGCTGGCTGCTTGATTATGCTCAAGTATCCGGTGCCCTTGATTAGTTTTTTAGGCTACAACCTGATGACTTTGAGTATCAGTATTACCTTGAGCCTATTCCTACAAGGATTTACTGCTGCAGAGGTCGCGTTAGCTGTTGAGTACACTGCAGGCATTACCTTACTAATGATTATTACCGCAACGATTGTGCCTAAGCTCTTTGTTAGTTTTGGTAAAGTATTGTGCGTGGTAGGTGGTTGGATTGTGTCAGTTGAGCTGACTTGGTTGCTGTTCTTTGGTCAGAGTCACGATATGATCCATTTGATTGCTGCACTGAGCATGTGTGGTTACATTGGTTACACTTGGGCCGTTGCTTGTGAGTACGGTGAAACCTTAGATGAAGCGATAGACTTTGGTGGCATGCTGTATGTGCACATTATTAATTTATTTATGCGTCTTCTGCATCTTATTGAATCACTGCGCTCGTAATTTGGCACGAAATGAGATTGAACAAAAGCACAGCCTAAGCTGTGCTTTTTGTTTTTGATTGCGTTATAGCGGATTAAGGTAAGACTTAACCGCGGTTAACCGCGGTTAAGCGCACGGTTGCGCCGCCAATAATGTCGAGAAAGCCTAATATCGACAGAGGTTTATCGGCACTTATCCATGCTGACCCCGTTGCGCCAATAGGTAACATCGCCATCGTGGCCTCATCAATTTCTAGCACTACGGTACGCCCAACAGGCATTGAACCTAAGTTGATATGACGAGATACCATCTGTTCGCGAGGTAAGATATCTCCTTGAGCTTCACCCGTTGCTTCAACCTTGCTGTGTACTCTAGCTCTAAAAATCTGCCCTGGATAAGCATCAATATAAAACTCGGCAAATTGACCTGGTTGAATATAGGCAAAGGATTGATCTGGAATGCGCATTTCGACAAATTTACGCCCAGTATCCCACAGGTGCATTGCACCGACTCTTGAGCCATCGGCGATATAAACATGGGTGACCATGCCGTCAAACGGAGCGCGAACTTCAAGGCGTTTGAGCTCAAATTGTTGCTTACGTAGTTGGGCATATTTCACCTCAAGCTGAGCGTGTTGCACCTTAAGCTCAGCTTTAATGATCTCTACGTTATCCTCGGCATTTTCTAAGTCGCGCTCGCTAACATGCTCGCCAAGGTTGGCTTTGCGTTGATGAGTACGCTTTGCTTGCGCCAGCTTAACTTCAGTGGCTTCGATGCTGCGTTCAACCTCATTGATGCGTGCATTGATTTCATCGATTGCGCTGCTGACCTTGTCATCCACTAAGGTGTAGAGTAGATCGCCCTTGTTTACCTGCTGGTTATGATCGATGGTAATTTTATCAATCTGTTGTCCAAACGCAGGTGAGAGGATCGCGTGAGGAGCTCTGACCGTTGTCGAGTTTGTCAGATCCGCAGGGGAGTAAAACCGGTGAGCTAAAAACAGGGTGAGGGCAATTAAGCAACCTACAAACACGCTGATAAAGTAGTTACGCGGTCTAGACTTGATCACCTTGAACTTGAACAACAACCAGACAATAAAAATATACGGTAGCATTATCTCTTTCATGCTCGGGTTCCTCTAATCCACTCTTGTGCTCGGTCCCAATCGGTAACGATGGCAATAACAGCCAGTACCCAAAGCGGCTTCCAAAACAGGCCTAACATACAAAGCCAAAAGACTAACTTGGCCTGTCGCATGCCGCGCTCTTTAGCGAGATATTTAGGAAGTGAATGTAGGTGCCATAGCTTTAACGCTAACCAGCTAAAAATACCGATAGTGATTAGGGTGACGACCCAAATAAAGGCAACTGAATCAAGAAGTACCATCACACTAGGTAAGTGTTCATAAACTAGGTTGGTTTCATGGATTTTCATTCAACTCTCTTAATCAACATTTGATCGGTTAAGGCTTAATACGCATGCAATATTAGCGTTTGCTAGCTGAACCCAGGTTGAACTCTTGGGGCAGTTATAGAGATTTGTGTCATTAAATTGCTATTTTGATAATGAATCGATGTTTTAGGGGGGAGTTTATTTTGATACGTTAGTTTAGTTAAATGCATTTTGTTGAGTATTTTCATGCTTTAAGTTGGGTTTGCATTCGGTGAAATGCTGCTTAAATTTTATTTATCTTTAATTTTATTTTCATTTAATCAGTAGCTTGCTATCAGTATTTGTTTTTTGGTTTTTTTGGTAGGGATTATCGCTTAAGCGTTTGTTTTTAGCGCTATATGTTGTTTTGAACGATATGTATGAAGATAATCATCCGTGAAATAGCTACTCGGAACGCACCTAATATCCAGTTTGTTGTTTTCCTATTTTTTAATGGGGAGGGGTAAGTCAATGAAGTCGTTCTATAAAGCCATATGAATTGATTGAGCTCTTATCGTTTGCATGACTCGATATAGAATGACTTTTTATGGTGTTGATAAGTGGGTAATTAATAAAGATTATAAAAAATGCACTATGCGAGTAGAAAGTTGGCTATATTTTTCACTAGCTATTTCAATGCTTTCATCAGTAATTCATCTTTAATGCCCCTATTAAACAAAACTTAACACCGCTTTTACCTTGTTAAGTAAATACTTATGCAAATTGATTACATACTTCTGTAAGATCATGTCTCTAAAATGAGTCGTGGGTCTGTGATGTTAGAAAGTGAGCTAATGGAATCCTCCCTTCTTTCGTCAGTTTGCTTACTCGCGATGTTTAACAAGAAAGATTATAGGAATAATAATCATGTTGAAGAAAAGCATATTGTCAGTATTTGTTAGTAGCGCTTTAATTAGTGGTTGTGGCAGCTCAGATGACAACACTCCAATCGAAATCCCCAATACCGCGCCTATGCTAAGTGCCGAGTTTGCTCCATTGACAGAGAAGTCAGCCTCAACACTGTCAGTATCTGCGAGTGATAGCGATGGCAGTATCGCAAGTTATTTATGGGAGCAAACTGCAGGGCCAGAGCTAGAACTTACAGGTATCGATTCGGCGCAAATCAGCTTTACAGCTCCTTCAGTTGCTATCGATACGCCAATCAGCTTTAAAGTGACTGTTACTGATAATGAAGGCGCAACGACAGCAGTTACCGCTGACACCAATATTGAACGTATTGAAAATATCTATAAATTAGCTGGTAAAGTCGTAGGTGAACAATATTTTGGCGCTAAAGTGGCTGCGACAGTTGGTGATGAGGCTGTAGAAGGCTTAGTCGATGAGACGGGTAACTTTAGTGTTGATCTAGCTGTTGATGATGATGTTGAGTTGAACTCGAGTGTGAAGCTAACCGCGGCTACAGAATCAAGCTTGGAACTCGCTTCGCTTTTACCTTCATTATCTCAGTTGAGCGGACTTATTGTTGAGGTTCAGGC
This sequence comes from Shewanella sp. 125m-1, assembly GCF_052977065.1. Taxonomy (NCBI): domain Bacteria; kingdom Pseudomonadati; phylum Pseudomonadota; class Gammaproteobacteria; order Alteromonadales; family Shewanellaceae; genus Shewanella; species Shewanella sp. 125m-1. The sequence goes on along the minus strand of NZ_JBRILT010000010.1, from coordinate 52,597 downwards.
AAGTCCAAAGTATCAAAGAGTCGCATCTCAAGGCGTACAAGCGGTAGAGGATACGCCTGCTATCTCTGTCTCTGCAGTATCGACGGCATTATATAGTCTTCTCGTTGCTGCCAATGGCGGTGAAGAGCCTAGTAATTTAGAGGCCTTTGAACTCGTTGAAAGTCAGATTGATCCGGATGCCTTGATTGAGGCTGCTGCTGTTGTACAGATCCTAATTAATAGTAATGAGGCGATACTTGAAGACGGTGCCGATCTAGTATCTGTGCTTGCTGACCCTGCTCAATATAATGCATTGGTTGAAACCATTGAAGAGGCGACTCCTGGCGCTATAGAAGCGGCGATTGATATTGTAGTTACCGATCCTGAATTAACGCCGCCAGTTGAAGCTGCTGATATTCCATCTTTATATTACCAAACTACTCCAGTAGCACCGACTTTCATTGCCCGAGGCGGCAGTCGTTATGAGTTTGCCGATGATAACAGTGGTGAGCTTGCAACTAGCTATGGTGTTTCTAAGTTCACTTGGTTGGTTGAAGCTGGGGATATTTTACTCACATATACAGACGCTCAGCCTAGTGCGAGCTACCCAAGTGTTAGCTCATTAGATAAGCTCTCACAAGAGCTGAGAGATAAAATCCTCGCGGCAGGGATCACTCAAGTTGAAGTGAGTAATGAACCAATAACCGAGCGTATGACGCGCCTGACAACAGGCTCAGCATTAGATACTTATCGAGTAGAAAGTGTCACTAAAGTGATTATGTCACCTGTTGAAGTCGATGGTGAAATTATTACGGAGACTTGGGAGAGTACATATTCCTCTGATACTTTGATGCGTAAGTCGGCAACCGCAGGTGTCGAGTTCGTCGATACGAATATTGCCGGTTTATGGGGATTTGAGGTCTATAACGACATAAGCAAAGACAGTAATCACTTTGAAGTGCTGGAATTTCTAGCTGGTGGCAGTGGTGTGAGTAAGGACACTGGTGCAGAGTTTGATTGGTCTGTAACAGACGGCACTTTAGTACTAGTCTTTGCTGACTTTAATCAAACCTACTCAGTTATCGATAGTGGTGCTGGTGATTTGGCTATCTACTCAGAAGCGTCTGATAAAGATGGTCAGTTGCTTGCGTCGTTATTTGGCTTCGCGACTCAGTTAGATGCGGAAACAAGTTTTACTGTTGAAACCGCTTTAACAGGCACAGAGCAATATTGGCAAACTACAATTAATTCATGGTCAGCCGACTCCTGGGATGGTGATAAGCTGAATTACTGCTATTCAGTAACGAGTCTGGATTGCACTGCAGCCGAGAGCGTATTTTTTGGCTTCCAAACGCGAGATGACAACTCTGGAACTCGCTTTTGGGACGCCGAAGGCACACCGCCAAATCTTATTAATTATTCAGGTAATGTAATGACTTGGGCCATTGAGACTAACGGCAAGTTAAAGCATAGCTTTGCCGATTGGAAGTGCTGGGATAAAGACGAGTCTTGCGAGTACCGCGAGTGGCGTTTACTAAAAGTGATTGATGGTCGTATAGGTAAGCGTTTCTATGTACAAGAAGCGCAGGTTTGGCGTCAAAACTCTACCGATGAGTGGAACTACTATATTGCGCCGCGCTGGAACATGTACGAGCTAATTGACGTAGAGTATTTCAACAATGCTAATTCAGAGCAAGCAAACTCACCGAATAAGCGACTATCGAGCAGCCCAATGGTTAACTCTGCGGTTCAACGCATGATCCTTGAGCCAAATAGAGTATCTATGCTCAACCAGTAATCTAAAGTAAATATGTAGCATTTTGCTGCACATGATGTTCATTGATAAGGCCTCTTCATCGTCATTGAAGAGGCCTTTTGTTTTTAGCTTAAAGTGTTTTTCATAAGCAGATTCATCCTTTTATAAAATGGTAGTGCCCTTATGCAGAGAGTTAGGTTAGTGAGTCACTGGCCGCTATTAGGTTAACTTCGGCTATTTGGCTTAAATCAAATCTGTGCCTAATATTGAATGAGTATCAGCAACAGAGATTGTTATCTATGTCAGCTCCCCTAAGCTCACCATGCCAGTTACCCCCCGCCGATTGCATTTCAAACAATGTCACCGATCTTATTGGTAATACTGATCTGCTGAGGGTCAGCAGCCTCAGTGAGCTGACAGGCTGTGAGATCTTACTTAAGTGTGAACAGCAAAACCCCGGCGGTTCTATCAAAGATCGCGCCGCCCTGCAGATGGTGCAAGATGCTGTTGCTAGCGGCAAGTTAACGCCTGGCATGACTATCGTTGAAGGTACGGCAGGGAACACGGGGATAGGACTCGCGTTAGTCGCCAAAGCATTAGGCTTTAAGATGCTGGTGGTGATGCCTAAAGGCCAAGCGCGGGAGAAAGAGCAGATGATCTCGCTTTATGATGCCGAACTTAAGTTAGTGGATGCCTGTCCTTTTGCCAACCCCGAGCACTTTTATCATACGGCAAAGCGTCTTGGGGAAGAAAATAGTGATTACTGGTGGGCCGATCAATTTGAAAATACGAGTAATTTTAGGGCGCATTACCGCAATACAGGCCCTGAGATCTGGCGGCAAACCCAAGGCAAAATAGATGCACTCGTCTCAGTTGCGGGCACTGGTGGCACCATTGCTGGCAATTCTCGTTATCTATCAGCTAAGAATAGACAGTTGCAGACTTGGCTGGTAGATCCCGATGGTTCAGGCATTTATCACTACCTAAAAATGGGCGAATATGCCTCTAGTGGAGGCTCTTTTACCGAAGGGATCGGCATTATGCGTTTGGTGGAAAACTTTAATCAGGCGAAGATCGATAAAGCGATCACCCTGCCTGATCTCGACTTGGTTGCCATCGCTCGGCATGTTAGATCGCATGATGGCATAGTGTTAGGCAGTAGCGCAGCGCTGAATGTCGCGGGAGCGCTTTATGCTGCGGCAAAAATGGGCTCAGGTAATACCATAGTAACTTTTTATTGTGACCAGCCAGAACGCTCCTCATCTAAGCTCTACAATGAACAATTTTTACAAGAAAAGGGCATTAGTGAACAGAGTGAAACGGCTGAGGCGATGTTTAGTCGCTATCAAAAACAGCCATTATCGGAGGTCGTGGAAGTTCAGTTTGAGTAGATAATATCGGCTGAGATTGGGAGCTAAGTTATATTTTTATTGATAACGATATAAAACTTTACTCCCATTACTGCAACTGTTCGGAGTTACATGTCATTGTCATTAAGACATGATCAGTGTCTTTTTGATGTGATTTATTGATGTCATTTAGACAGCTATTTGTTCGTGTTTTTTATTTAGTTCAGCATAATCAACTTGTTAATGTGTTGGCATGTTAACTGCTATTACTTATTCAAGTTTAGTGTAAACACACTAGTTGAATTAAGTAATAGGTGCACATATGACAATCCATGTAAAAAACAATATCCACTGGGTAGGCCAACGCGACTGGGAAGTACAAGATTTCCACGGTACAGAATTTAAGATGACTAAAGGTACGAGCTACAACAGTTATCTTATTCGCGAGCAAAAGACGGTATTGATCGATACCGTTGACCACAGATTTAGTCAGCAGTTTATTCAAAATCTAGAGATGGAGATCGATCTACATCAGATTGATTATATTGTTATTAACCATGCAGAAGAAGATCATTCCGGCGCACTGGTTGCATTGATGGCAAAAATTCCTAACACGCCGATTTACTGCACCGAGAATGCGGTTGATTCGATAGTGGGTCATCACCATCACCCAGAGTGGAACTTTAATGTGGTGAAAACCGGTGACACCTTAGATATCGGTAATGGTAAGCAGTTGATCTTTATCGAAGCGCCGATGTTGCATTGGCCTGACAGCATGATGACATACCAAACAGGTGATGGGGTACTTTACAGCAATGATGCTTTTGGGCAGCACTATTGCGACGAGCACCTGTTTAACGATGAAGTGGATCAAACCGAGTTAATGGATCAATGTTTGCGTTATTACTCTAATATTTTGACCCCGTTTAGCAGCCTAGTCACCGCGAAAATTCATGAAGTGCTGAGCTTTAATGTACCAGTGGATATGATCGCAACCTCTCACGGCATTGTATGGCGTGATAATCCGACTCAGATCATTCATCAGTATCTTGAGTGGGCGAATGATTACCAAGAAGATCGTATTACCCTGTTTTATGATTCTATGTCGAATAACACGCGCATGATGGCCGATGCGATTGCACAAGGGATCCATGATGTTGATCCGGGTGTGGCGGTTAAGGTCTTTAATGTGTCACGCCAAGATAAGAATGACATTCTTGCCAGCATTTTTAGATCGAAAGGGATCTTGGTGGGATCATCAACCATGAATAACGTGATGATGCCAAAAGTGGCTGGCATGCTTGAAGAGATCACTGGCTTGCGCTTTAAAAATAAGAAAGCGGGTGCTTTTGGTAGTTTTGGTTGGAATGGTGGCGCGGTGGATCGCATTCATACTCGCTTAACTGATGCGGGCTTTGAAACTACATATGGCATGAAAACTAAATGGCGACCAGACGGTAAAGCGATGCGCGAATGTCGTGATTACGGCAGACATATTGCTAAACAATGGGCGCTTAAAGATCTATCAGAACCATTAAAGCAAAACATTGTTAACCGCGAACAACCGAAGGCTGGCTTGGCTGTAGAATCTTTTACTCCAGCAGCTAAAGCCGCAGTTAGCAGCCTTGAAAATAGCGAACAATCTATGCTCTGCACTGTGTGTAATTGGGTTTATGATCCGGCTATTGGTGAGCCAAATCAAGGTGTAGAGCCAGGCACGACATGGGCCGATGTTGCTGAAGACTTTCTCTGCCCTGAATGTGGGATTGGTAAAGGCGTATTCCAACCAATAGCAGAGGCTTAGCGTGATGAAGGACCAACATGATGCACCGATTATCATTATTGGCAGTGGCTTTGCCGCTTACCAGCTTATTAGAGCGATCCGGCGTAGCGATCCCATTACTGCGATTCACGTTTTTACTGCTGATAATGGTGATGATTACAACAAACCAGACTTGAGCCATGTGTTTTCAAAGCAGCAGCTAGCGAGTGATCTGGTGCGAATATCAGGATCAGAGTTAGCCATAGAACTGAATTTTGAGCTACATGCCAACACTTATGTGGAAGAGATTGTTCCGGAACTACACCAGATCTACGCTGCAGGAAAAATCCATCATTATGCAAAACTGGTGTTAGCAACGGGTGCAAGCGCGGTGGTCCCAAGGATGACTGGCATGGCAGTTGATAGCGTGGTGACGCTAAATAGTTTGCAAGAATTTCAACGTTGCCAACAAGATTTGCATCAAGCGGAGCGGATCTTAGTGATTGGCGCAGGTTTGATCGGAGTCGAGTTGTCGATGGATCTTGCCAGTGCGGGTAAACAAGTGATCACCGTGGATGCTTGCGATCAACTGATGGCAAATTTATTACCTGAGTATATTGCCAATCAACTCGCTAAGCAGATGCAGCAATTGGGCGTGCAGCTTGTGCTTAGTAATACGGTTAGCCGCATTGATTATGGCGCTAATAGCGCAATAATCGAGAACAGTGAGCTTAATACTCCTAGTCTTAATAATACTCCTGATCTTAATCATGGTGGGGGGCTGGAGGTTGAGTTAGCGACAGGTGACATTTTTAGTGTCGATCGCGTTCTCTGTGCTGTAGGTTTGCAAGCTAACACCCATTTAGCCAAACAGGCTGGACTGCAATTGGGCCGCGGGATTGTGGTGGATGATTACCTGCAAACATCTGCTAGCGATGTGTTTGCAATCGGTGACTGCGCTGAAATTAATGGTCAGGTATTAGCGTATTTACAACCTGCTTTATTGGGCGCTAACGCATTGGCTAAAACATTACTGGGTCAGGCGACGACACTCACATTACCAGCCATGTTAGTCAAAGTTAAAACGCCACATTACCCCATTCAACTTGCGGGAAATGCCGCTAAAAATGTAAGTCGTTGGCAGCTGGATATTGATGCGAATGGTTGCAGTGTAACAGCGTTTAATTGTGATGGAGAGTTGCAAGGCTTTGTTGTAACGCAGGGACACATGACCAATGCTTTTGCTTTACTTAAACTTTTAAATTAGCAGTTTACGTAAGCTTGCCTAAAAGCCAGCTTAGTTGGCTTTTTTTATTGGCTATTTTTTATTGATTATTCTTTATTGGGTTTTAGTTGTCTTTGACTATTTTTACGCTACTCACTTGTAATTGACTCGTTACTGATTATTATCTATATGCTTGTTTTAATTTGTTTATTTTGTATTTTGTCATGCTAAGTGAGAAAATCTTAGCGTGATTGCTAAAATTGCTGGCTAGGTCGTGGAATTTATAGCGGCTATCGGTATACTCCACGCTCAAAATTCTACCTAAATATTCCTTAAGTCGAGAGACATTTACAATGAGGTTTCAAGTGAAATCAAGGCGCACTTCTACGTTGAACAAAGGCTTGCTGGTCCTTTTCTTTTTCTGGGTGTCTGCTTCTCAGGTTATGGCAAGGGATTTAGCTGAGATTAAAGCTGAAGGGGTGTTACGTCATGTCGGCGTGTCCTATGCCAACTTCGTTTCTCAGTACACAGAAGGTAACAAGATTAGCCATAGTGGCCTCGATATTGAGCTGATGCAAAACTTTGCTGAGCATCTTGGTGTTGAATATCAGTTTGTGCCAGCACAATGGACAACGGTTCTGGGTAAGCTGACAGGTCGTAATGCGCAGTTTATTGATAAGCAGATTGTTTACGGTGAATCAATGCCGATAGCGGGAGACATCATAGGCAACGGCTTGACTACCCTAGATTGGCGTAAGGAAGTTATTGATTTCTCTGATGACTACTTTCCATCGGCGGTATGGCTAGTGGCACGTACCGGATCAGAGTTGAAGCCCATTAAGCCGACGGGGTCAACGCTTAAGGATGTCGCCATGGTTAAAGAATTACTCAAAGGTCGTGATATTTTGGCGATGGAGCAGTCTTGCTTAGAGCCTGATCTTTATGACTTACATTTGACGCAAGCAAATATCATTTTGCCCACTAAGCAGTTGCAGTTGAATGAAATGGTGCCATTTTTACTGACGATTGAAGCTGAAGCGACATTACTCGATGTTGCAGATTCACTTATTGCCATAGATAAATGGCCTAATTCGATTAAGATTATCGGTCCCATTTCAGAAGACCAAAGAATGGCTATTGGCTTTCGTAAGAACTCGCCGCAGCTGCGTGAGGCCTTTAATCAGTATCTAAAGCAGATCCGTTTAGATGGTAGCTATAATCGGTTAGTGAAAAAGTACTATCCGACAGTGTTCCATTATTATCAAAACTATTTTGAGCAGTCTGCTGCTGGTATTCATCATTAAAATGAAACACTTAAAATGGTTTAATAGTAAAACCACCATCATTATCGCGGGTATCTTACTCAGCGGATATTTAATCCTTATCTTGACTGTAACTAACTTAGGTCAGAGTCGCTTAAAGGAATCACAGAATAGCGCGCTGAATCTCAGGGTAAGTAATTACACCGAGAGTTTAAGTTTTTTCTTCGATGCCAGTGAAAAGAGCATTGCTAATTTAAGTCTTCAACGTGATGTGAATACTTATTTTTCAAACCTAGCCGCAGGTATGTCGCTGCAGTATGGCTTAGGAACAAGCTTGTTTAGCCTTACTCGGACGATAGATAATTTTACCCAGTCCAATAAGATGGAGGATCAGCTGATCTATTCTAGGGTGATGATTGTTGGATTAGGTGAAACAGTCATTATCGATACTGAGCCTGAGCAGAAATTTGATATTAGCCAACTGCCAATTAAAGAGATGGAGACTGTTGGCCAGAAGATGCACCTCGTTAAAGATGCTAATGGCATTAGCGTTCAGTTATTGCAGACGATTTATCATCAGAATAAGCCTATGGCTATCTTGGTTGCTTATTTTAATACCGACTTGCTTATTCAATTACTCTCGACTCAGGAACATAAAGACAGCGGCAGTTGTATCAAGTTGATCACGTCTGCTGGCGATATTTCAGTTTGGGATTCTCTGCCTAACAACCAGACAAAGTTAAGACACTTAAGCGGACAAGACTCTTCTGGGCTCATCTATTTTGAAAAAAGGGTATATTCGACTCCTTTTACATTAGAAGCTTGGTTTGAACCTGTTAGCGAACAAGATATTTTTACCTCTGCTTGGTTTATTGCTGCGATTTCGCTGCTTGCGCTGCCAGTATTTATGGGCTTGATCTTTCTAATGCGCGTCAATAACGCCAACTTAGTGCTCCAGACACAAGTGGAGTTATCAGCAGAGCAACAGCAAAAACTGGCGATGCAAAATACTCAATTGCATGAAGAGATCTCCAAACGTAAGACCTCGGAAAGTCAGCTGGCTTATCAGGCGACTCATGATGAATTAACCAACTTAGCTAATCGCACCCATGGTATGGCTCGTTTACAAGAGGCGATTCGTAACGCGCATGCGAAACAGGCTCAAGTTTTACTGCTGTTTATCGACTTAGATAATTTTAAGCAGGTGAACGATACCGAGGGACATCACGCAGGGGATCTACTATTAAAGCAAGCCAGTGAACGCTTGATAAATGCTGTGTGTACCACTGATATTGTAGCGCGCTTAGGCGGTGATGAGTTTTTGGTTATTGTGCCAGAGATCCAGCATCAAGATTCAGCCAAGCTGGTGGCAAATAGTATTTTATCTGTGTTTGAAAAGCCGTTCCATATTGGGCAACAAGAGTTCTTTATTTCTGCCAGTATTGGTATGTCTGTGTATCCTAGAGATGGCAGCAATGCGTCGACATTACTGAAACGTGCTGATACGGCCCTGTATAGCGTTAAAGATATGGGCAGAAACGGTTTCAGTTTTTACGATGAGAGTATGAACCTCGATATACAGCGAAATTTTGCACTCAATGTGCGTCTGCATCAGGCTGTTCAGCAAGGTGATATCGAGATCTATTATCAACCGATCTTAGATCTTACCACACGCAAAATAGTTGCTGCCGAAGCGCTTATGCGCTGGACCGACAGTGAACTTGGTTTTGTTTCGCCTGAAGACTTTATTCCTTTGGCGGAAAAAAATGGTTTGATCCACCGACTCGGTGACATTGTTTTACATGAGGCTTGTACTCAAGCTGCTGCTTGGCAGGCGATTAGCCCAATCACGATAGCGATCAACTTCTCTAGTGTACAGTTCCGTTATTGTGAGCAGTTACAGGCGCGGATTGTGGATGTATTAAGGACTACAGGCTTACCTGCAAGTCAGCTCGATATGGAGGTGACTGAGAGCTTATTGATCGATCAAGGTCATGCCCTGATGCAGATGTTGTCATACTTGAAGCAACTCGGCGTCGGCTTATCTATTGATGACTTTGGTACTGGCTATTCGGCGCTCAGCTATCTGCAGAAGTTTTCATTCTCAAAGTTAAAAATTGATCGCGCCTTTATCAATAATATGAGCACCTGTAGCTCCGATGAATCGCTGGTATTAGCCATACTGGCGATGGCGAAATCGTTAAAGCTTAAGGTGGTTGCTGAAGGGATTGAAAACGAACAGCAAGCATTGTTTTTACAGCAAAATAATTGTGAGTTCGGTCAAGGATATCTGTTTAGTCGTCCGGTTCCTGCGGCTGAGTTTACCCAGCTATTAATTAATGATCAGCTATCACTTAATGAGCCGTTATGCAGCCAGCAAACTGATATCACCCAAAATCGGGATATTAAGCAAGTCAGTTGAACGAGCCCGTTGAATAAGCCAGTTGAATAAGTCAGTTGAATAAGTCAGTTGAATAAGTCAGTGAGCAGGCCCAGTCGCTGCGATTAAATCAGAAAACGGTCTGTCTTTGATAAAAGACAGGCCGTTTTTATTTCTGTAAGCGTAAATTTTGCGAGGGGATTCACCTCACTTTACACCTATTGGTATTACTTCATTTCGCGATAGAGTTGCTTCATCGCCTTAACCAGTCCCTTAACATCATCGTCGTCGTGGAAAAGGTGAGTCGAGATACGCAAAGAGTGAGTCTTGATGTGGTCATTTGGGTCTAGATAGAAAGAGGTGGTTCTAACGATATAACCATACTCCTCATGTAAACGGTCGCGAAACTCGGTCAGTAGCTCGCCATTGTTTAAGTCATCAAATGGGTTAAACGTGGTTAGGCCGCTTGAAAGCTTGCGAATATTCGGCGCGAAGATCATTGCATCAGGGAACTTCTTAGCTAATTCTTTCTTACACAGCGCGCTTAAATCTAAAATACGCTCTTCAATTGCATCACGTCCAATTTCATCCCACAGTGCGCAAGCGTCTGCTAATGCACGTTTTGCTGGGTAGTTATCCTGACCAACCGATTGCAACTTAGTTTGTACTTCAGCTGCAGATGAAGAGGTATTGATGAACCATAGTGGTGTTTCGCGATCGCTCCAAAACTCAAATAGACGATTGGCGTTATCACGTACATATAGAAAACCGGTTGCGCCTGGGCCGCACTGCCACTTATGGCCTGCACCAGAGTAAAAGTCACAGTCGATATCATGGAAATCGAGATTGAACATACCTGGCGTGTGGGCGCCATCGACAATGGTGATAATCCCATTTGGAATGGCGACTTTTTTACAGATTTGCTTAGCAGGCAAGGTGGTGCCTGTAGTGAAGGTGACGTGAGAGAACACCATCAAGCGTACTCGGTTACCATACAGGTTGACTGCGTCGTTAAACACCTGCACGAAATCATCGCTGCTGACTTCATTATTCGGTGTATACACCGGCAGTGCCAACTCAATGACTTCGGCGCCATAGCGTTGTGCCACATGCTTTAGTGGCGTTGTAACGCCGTGGTGCTCATGGTTGGTGGTTAAAATGATATCGCCATATTCAAACTGCAGGCCATTGATAATGGTGCATAAACCGTCAGTAGTATTGCGACATAGCACCAATTCATGTTCATCTGCACCAAAACTCGGGGCGATCTGCTTAGCATAATCTAAGGTTGGAATATTGCTGTTCCAAGGGTTAATCGAGATCTGCTCATTGGTGCGGTTATAGTTCTTCAGTACGCGCTTAGGCATGGTACCTGCTGTACCGATATTCATGTAAGTGGTGCGTTTATTTAAAATGAATTCATTACGTACCTTGTTCCAAAAGCCATGATCTGAACCGTGACCATGGAAAGTCTCAATATACTCATCAGTGCTCGCTTGAGCGCTTGCAGGTAATAGCGTTGTTCCGGCAGCCGCCAGTGCAACACCTGTCGTTGTCTTCAAAAAACGTCTGCGATCGACATTAGCTAAGCTTGCTTGGTTTTCATGTTTCATTTTTTATACTTGCCTTTAATTGTCTTTAAAATTAATTGTTTATATTTTTATTTGTTGTTTTTGGTTGTTAGCTGGTAAATGCTATGTTTATTGATGGATTTTATAGTCTAAAAATAGCTAATAACGTGATTTATATCGCATATAGTATTTTGCTTTTTTGTCATAAATCCATGGATTTCAATAGCTTTGACGGTAATTTGACGCTTTGTGTTATTGACGTGTTTAAACTTGATTTTTTATTGATTAATTTAACTTTTTCATAAAAACTAGCAGGGCTAGCCAGTGTGACTTAGCATTTTGTAGCAAAATGAAATTCATTGTCTAAAAGGCAAAAATTGATGCGAGTAGAAGCTATATTTTTACAGTCAAGTTTGACTAAAAGTGCTACCTTCGCCGCATAATTTTTTGATGAGAGTGAAACGACCATGATTACCTTTACCACTAACCTTGGTGATATTGAGATAGAGCTTGATTTTGACAAGGCACCTGTCAGTGCTAAGAACTTTATCAAGTACTGTGAAGACGGTTTTTTTGAGGGCACTATTTTTCATCGTGCGATTAAAGGGTTTATGATCCAGGGCGGCGGATTCACCGCTGAAATGGAAGAAAAGCCAACCCGTGCAGCTATCGTCAATGAGGCTAATAGAGGGCTTAAAAATGTGCGTGGCAGTATTGCCATGGCTCGCACCGACGCGCCGCACTCTGCAACAGGGCAGTTTTTTATTAACTTAGCCGATAACAGCTTTTTAGATCATACGGCCACCACCAACGCTGGCTGGGGCTACGCTGTGTTTGGTCAAGTGACCAAAGGTATGGATGTGGTGACTAAGATTGGTCGGGCTAAAACGGGCTCAAAGGGCGATCATGATGACGTGCCAAGAGAGGTGATAATTATTGAGAAAGTCACCATCAATCAGTAACGTTATCGCTTTATGGTCAGTGACGCCGTTAAGTTAAGTTTAGTTAAGTTAAGTTAAGTTAAGTTAAGTTTAGTTAAGTCAAAATCTGATTAATAAACAAAAACGAAGAACCCAGCATAAGCTGGGTTCTTTGCTTTAAAAGCGATAAACCATGAAGCGTTTACCGCGTAGTTCATTCTTATCTTTCGCAGCCATCGCATTTTCTGAGTAACGACTTTAAGTAAACACTATTACTATCTAGCGCTTTTTATTTTTTATGCTACTGGTCTAAAGTCAGTGCCTAGGTGCTGTGCGGATCTTATAAAGCCGATAGCTCATCGCCAGTGCGATACAGATAGCTGCGGGGGCAAGTAGGGCGAAGAACTGCAACTTGGCAAATAGGTAAGCGCCCAGAGTGCCACCGGAGATAAAGCCTGCAATGATTAACAGAAACAGTATGGCTTTGCGCTTGTCGAATTTCTCACCCTTGAAGGTGCCACCAAGCATGATGCCCAAATCTGTAAAAATGCCAGTAACGTGTGTGGTACGCACGATGGCACCACTATAAGTGGTCGCCAGAGCGTTCTGCAGACCACAAGCTGCTGAAGCCATATAGTGACCGTAGTAGGTGCCATCTTGCAGTAAGTAGATAGCAAATAGGAGGAAACCAGCTTCAATGAGCAACAGGGTATCGTAGTGGCGGCCTAGTTTGACACTGCTGCCGGACAAAAATGCTCCAGAAAGCATTGCTCCAAGGGTAAAGCTGGCTAATATTCCAAGCAGGTGAAACAGGACTGTAGGTGATGAGCTTAACAACTGGGTGCCCACCAAAGTGGCTGTGCCAGAGAGGTGGGATACAGATTGATGTTCAAAGCCCAGTAAACCGATGGCGTTTACGCTGCCCGCAGTAAAAGCCAGAATGAAAGCGCCATACTCAACCCATTTAGGTAGTTTAGAAATCACGGTATTGCCTTAGTTGCACACATAGACAGCGCTTATTATGAGCGCAGAAGAATGCGGACAATTGGTCAGAAAATTAGGATCGTGGGAGCGTTAAACCGGCTCGAGACATACGGTTTAATTTGCACCTTATATTTTGCCAATTATCAACATACTAAACTGCTGCTTGGATCGCAAAAGTTGCGTGATGGCAGATGGCTTGCAGCGAGAGCCTAGTTTTAAATGCGATTACTTTATCTGTCGCAATTAAGCCTATTTTATTACACATCAATCAAAGACAATCTTATTGCTTAATAGCGTTTTTTGAATGATAGACCACAAGCGAGTGCAGCACTGGCCAAGAGCACTTGAGCTAAGTTATGGCTGATTGCAGCCAGCGCAAGTCCAGCACCTAGCATTAAGTAATAAGCTAAACCAAAGAGTGCGCCAGCACTGCCAGCAGCATCTTTATATTGGGTTAATGCTTGGCTTAATATATTTGGGATCGCAATACCAAAGCCGATTACCGTTAAGCCCATGGGCAACAAAAAAAGTAAGCTGTTTTGACCTAAGCAAACCCCTATAGCGCCGACTAAAGCTAACAGGCTAGCGAGGGAGATAAGTCGCTCAGGCCGCCAGCCTTTAGTGAGTAAAAACTTATTTAAAGCACTACCACACAGTACAGCTAGGGCGATAACAATGCCGCTTGTTCCAAATTGCGTCGTACTAAAACCCAGTTGATTAAATATGAAAGGTGCTAAAGAGTAATAGCTAAATAGCATCAGATTAAAACTTGCGACCAATACAGCGCTGCGCCACAGGGTTAGGTCTTTTGCCATACAGATACTCAGTGCAAGTAAGGGCGGAGCTTTGTTAGATGAAGCTTGTGTTTCAGGCAGGCGCCAAATAGATATCCCAAGTAATACTCCTGCCAGTAATGTCAGTGCGCTAAAGACCCCCAGATAGCCCCAGATACTCGTGAGTACCGAGCCGCTAATTAGCCCAACTACAGGGCTAACCCCAATGCCTATACCCATGATAGAAAATACCTTAGCCAGCTCCGGACCTTGAAAGCTATCACGGAGCATGGTTTGAGTAATGATAGAGCCTACGGCTGCACCAAATGCACTCAGGCTGCGCGCAAGTAGCAACCATTCAAAGTGCACGCTGTAAAGGGCAATAATAGTGCCTATCCCATAGCTCATTAATCCTAATAGCATAGCGGGTCTGCGACCTATTACATCGGCTAAGCGTCCCCAAACAACCACGCCAAAGGCGAAAGCGATAAAGTAAATGGATAGGGTCTGAGAGGCTGCATGTTCACTGACGTCAAAGGCGCTAGCAATATTGGGCAATACAGGGCTGTAAATGGTCTCGACGATTTGTGGAAACATCATCAAGGCGGTGATTAACCCGATCTCCGGTTTGTTGTTCATATTCTTTCCTAAACGCTAATAGCTCAATTACGAGCGGAGTATAGCGCTGCCACATTTGCTCTATTACAATAATAAAGACTAAAAACAGCTAAAATCGGACAGAAGCGTTTATGGCATTAATTGATCATGAAACCAGATTTGATGCAGACCGTGTTGTGGCGAATGTTGTTGGTATCGCCGCCGATGTGGGCCAGCATGATTCGGGAATGCACTCCCATAAAAAAGCTCAGCTGTTGTATGCACCACGCGGATGTATGTCGATAACGTTATGCCAAGCGGGATTAGTTAAGCGTCAATGTGTGCTGCCACCGACAAAGGCTGCTTGGATCCCGGCTGGAGTAGAGCACTGCGCCAAGATGCGTAACGTGGTGGCCTATCGTTCTATCTATTTCGATATTGAGGTTTTTCCTGAGCTTCCTCAAACGGTTAAATTGCTAGGGGTGAACCCGCTACTTGGGGCCTTGATTGAGCGAATGGCAAAGTGGTCTTGGGATATGCCAAGTCAGCAGCAAGCGGCGATTATCGCCTTATTTATTGAAGAGCTCAATTTGGCTAAAGAGATAAAATTATCACTGCCTATGCCCGCTGATAAGCGCTTACAACATTGGCTACAGCAGCTACACGCAGGCAAGCATCAAGCAGAGCAGCTTAAGTTGATGGCGAGTGAGATTGGCGCCAGTGAGAAAACTATTTCACGGATCTTTAGCAAAGAAACAGGCATGAGTTATCAGGCTTGGCGGCAGCAATGGCGTTTGCAAGCCGCGATAGAACGCTTAGCTGAGGGTAAGAGTGTATCGACAGTCGCATTTTCACTGGGCTTTGCCAGTGATAGCGCATTTATTAGCTTTTTTAAACAGCACCTTGGGAATACGCCAAGTCAGTACTGCAAAAGTTAAGGTAACGCTTTTATAAGTAAGCATTATTTAGCCTGTTTGAATATTTTTGAGTGTGAGTTTAGCCACAGTTTACCTGCAACAGATGTCTAATAATCAGGTTGTTGGCGTAGGCCAATAATGTCAGCCGTCACTCATCGGTGACTGACAACAGTAGAAGCGAAATCCACTAATCGAAGCGAGCCTTACAGTGCCTAGACCCAAGAAGTGTCGTCATCTTTCCTGCTGCGTGCCATGTAGCTTATTTAAACCCAATGGCATTGCATCGACTGAACTTGAAAAAATTCAATTAGAAGCTGATGAATTTGAAGCATTAAATTTAGGTGATGTACTGAAAATGAGTCAACTCGATGCCGCGACATCAATGGGGATCTCTAGGCAAACATTCGGTTATTTATTGGCGAGTGCCCGCAAGAAGGTTGCTACAGCCGTCACTCAAGGAAAGGCGCTTTTACTCCCTCAGAACATGAAGAAGGATTTACCATGATAATCGCAATTCCAATGAGTCGAGATCGTTTGGCTACTCACTTTACCAAGGCCGCTGAAATCGCTTTTTATGATGAGCAGCAGTTAATTGCTCGTTATGGCAACCCAGCGGTTAATGGCGGTTGTAGTGCTAAAAAGGCCATGTTAAACCTCATTATCGAGCATAAAGCCGATATCGTGATAGTGCAGCATATTGGCGAGCGCATGTTGGGCAAATTACTTGATGCGGGCATTAGCGTAAGTAAAGCGGATAACTCGCTTGATTTAGCGGAGCTGATTTACACAGCAAAGGATTTAAATCGTCGTCTAGTGGATGCAAGTCAAGGGCGCGCATCACTTAACCATGAGAAGAAAGGCGGCTGCTGTGGCGGAGCGAGTGGTGGTTGTGGCTGCAGTACAACACCGAGTGCAGGTCATAGTCTAGACTCAAGGTTGCTCAAAATCCCTCAAAAAGTGAGCGTAAATGCCCAACAAGGCGTTGTGCAATATGCAGGCTTTAGAAGCATAAAGTAGGTGACTTGGTTTTATGGGATATTTTGTATTTAATTGTATGCAAATTGAGCGCTTTACATTTTTAGAAAAATATCCCATCTTAGAACAGTATTTCGTCAAAGGAGGACGTTATGGCTGTGATAGCAATGGGATTTATCATCATGTTTCTGGGGCTTGCCTTTATGGGTTTACCAGAACTTAACCGAGTGCTGAAGCAGCATGACAGAGCGCAATGGGATGCATTACTTGGATCTCAAGGCAGCTTTATGTCTTCTTTTGACCGTATGACGCTATTTACCTGGACTTTGAGTCGAGGCTTTGAAAATTCAGAGAATATTGATATTCAGTATGCGGGATTGTTAGCTTACAAGCAGGCGACCCGAGTCAAATATATGATCTTAACCGGCGTATCGCTGATTATTATCGGCGCGATAACGGCTTTGTTTGGATTGTAATTTCCTCGCTGGAATGGGTATAAATCTAAATCTAAATCTAAATCTAAATCTAAACCTAAATCTAAACCTAAATCAAGATACAAAAAAGCCGCAAACACAGACGTGTTTGCGGCTTTTTATTAAGCCATTGCTTAGTCAACAGCAACCATTACGTTGCTTGCCTTGATGATCGCGTATGCTTGACCACCAACAACTAGACCTAGTTGCTCACAAGATTTTTTAGTTACAACAGATGTGATTTCAACACCTGGTGCTAGTTCGATAACAACTTCGTTGTTTACTGAACCTTCATCGATTGATTTGATTGTACCATTTAGGGCGTTACGTGCGCTGATTTTCATAAGTATATCCTTAATAATAAAGGAGTTATTATAAAGTTCTTATTGGCAAATTAGTATCTGTCACGGACAATATGTCGCATTTACTTGAATCAGGTCGCATTTGCTTACCCCATATCTTATTTTTTGAGACATGGGTCATATGTTATTAATTTATCGATGATTATCTAGTGATGCTTCTTTTAGCAGCATCACCAACACTTCGAAATGGTCGGTATGGGGGAACATATCGAACAGTTGCACTTTTTGAATTCGGTAGCCCTTAATATTGGCTAAATCTTTAGCCAAAGTGTGTGGATTACAGCTCGAATACAGAATGGCCTTGGGGGCAAACATAGATAATGAGTCACATAGGCTTTGCCCAATGCCTCGTCTCGGCGGATTGACGATAACCACATCGGGTTTATCATTGGCATCACGCCCGTGAGCAAAATCAGTAGAGTCCAGTGCAGTAAAGTCGACTTGGGTTAGCCCCATAGCCTCTGCCGATATCTTGGCACAGGCAATGGCCTCGCTTGAGATTTCAATGCCAGTTAGAGCAATGTCTTTGGCAGCGCAGTGCAAGCCAAAACCACCCACACCACAGAAAAGATCCCATAAAGAGTTGGGCTTAAGCTCGGCAACCCACTCTCTGGCTGTTTGATAGAGTTTTGCTGCGACCTCAGGGTGAGTCTGGAAGAAGCTCTTTGGCCGAATAAATAAAGGCACATCATTAAATTGTTCGGCTAAGCGGGTTTCTTCAGTTAAGAAGATCTCTTCTTCACCTTCGAGGATCGCCATATGTATTGGTTGAATATTTACCGAAACCACTTTTATCTGTGGATATTCACCGACTAATTTAGGGAGTTCACGCTCGATACGTTCGATAGATTTATGAGAGTTGAGCACAAAACGCAGCAGATATTCACCTTTGACTTGGCTGCGGGTAAGCAAAATAAACTTAAGCTCACCTTTAGCTTTATCAACATTATAAGGAGGGATCCCTGCTTGGCGTACAAACAACTCAAGTCGATGCAGTAACTGCTGCATATCGTCAGGATATAGGCTGCAATCACATAAGCTCACAGGTGCCCCCGAAGGCGTGACAATACCTAGAATAGGTTGGTGTGCGGCGCCCAGAACGACCATTTTAGCTTTATTACGAAATCCACTATCAGGCCCAAATACAGGGGCATGCCATTGCTCAACCTCAAAGTCACTAAGAAGCTGGGTTAGGACTTGTGTTTTTGCGTCAACTTGCGCAGACATAGGCTGCTGAATATGGCGGCAAGATAGACACTGTTGTTGATCAAAGTGGGCGCATTTCACTGATAGGTACTCTACATCGAAGGTGACAATTTATGCTGACTATTCTCGATAACCGAATTTACATAGCCATCTAGTGCGCATTTTAGTGGTTTTTCACTAAAAAATCGCCCTTTAGTTGGGAGGGGATATTTTATTGCGTTGCTGGATAGCAAAAGCGCAGCTTTCGCTGCGCTTTTTATCGCATTTTACGCTAGGTATTAGCCAATAGCTGGTGTGTGGCCGCTACGGGTGTTTTGCAGGCTCTTAATCAGCATGTAAATAGACGTAGTCGTTAATACTACCGCTAGGTAGGTGATCAACGAGTGCGCCGAGCTACTGCTGTGCTCAGCAATGATAGGGCCAAATACCGAACCGACACTGTAGCTCAGTAGCATTAACTCTGTTGCCGCCACAATTTTTTCTAGCACCATCGACTCGCAAGCAAGTGTGATAGCGATAGGGTATAGCGCAAAGCAGCTAGCACCGAGTATAAAGTAGCTTGCTGTTGTAAAGGCGATAGATGCGCTATCGGCGATGCCGACGATGCCGATAGTACCTAATAGGCAAAACAATGCCATTAGCAGGCTCTTACTGATCCTCGTCGATAAATAGCTCACTAAAGGCTGCACTAGCATTCCGCCTAGAATAATCACTGCCATTAAAAACGCAGTACGTTCTGTACTGGCAAATTGGCCATTAATATAGCTTGGCATTAGGCCGTAAATAGGACCTAACAGCATGCCAGATACAAGGCAGCCAATAATCGCAGGCAGGCTGATCTTCTTGACTTCACGTAAGCTGATCTTTTGATGCTCTAGTGTTTCTGGCTGACCTCTTTTGACTAAAAGAGGTGGCAAGATAGCCAACATCAATAAGCCAATGACCCATAAAAATGGGGTGACGCCATTAACACCTAAAGGCCCAATCGCCAGCTGTCCAAGTGCACTACCGCCATAAAGGGAGGTCATGTACAGTCCTAAGCGTTTGGCTCTTTGCTTGGCGTTATCAGCCATTAATAGCCAAGACTCAACAACAACAAAAACCCCCGCTACTGCAAAGCCTGCTATAAATCTTGCAACTAACCAAACTGTCGGTGTCGGCATGACGAGCATAGCGACGATGGTTAGGGTGAGCATGGCTAAAAACAGCATCAAAGAAAATCGATGGCCGACTTTAGCCACGATAGTTTGAATGCAAGTTGTACCAACTAAAATCCCCAAATAGAAGATGCTCGCTAACCACGCCACCAATGAGTTATCCATGCCAAATGACGCTAATGACAATGGGATAAGGCTCATTAAGAAGCCAGATGCGACAGCAAAAAATGATAAACCAGCAACAGGTACGAACGTACTGTTTTTGTGTGGTTTGCAGGCAGAAATGTCCACCTTTATCTCCTATAGATTGATAGTTATTAAAGTTTGAGTGTTGGTCTTTGGAGGCGGATTTTATGCTTTTAATATAGAAAGTAAAGCTTAATTTATATACGGACTGATAAAAAACGTATTTTGCGGATTTTATTGCTCTATCTTTATGATTTTGCTTTATTTATCTTTTGATGGCTTTAGCTTTGTTTTATCTTTTTTTCGCTTTTAAATGGATGTTATATAGCGAAGCCTCAGGGGACAAGGGGTAGGTTATTATTTTTAAGTTAATGCTTACTTATAGGTGGTTGAGTGGGGATAGGTTAATAGATGGTTAAAAAGCGGCTTTTAAGGCCGCTTTTTAGGGTTGGTTTATAGCTGGTTTAGAGGTATTAGCTTAATTGCAGCGCTACGATTTTTAATGGGTGGTTACCATCAAATGAGGGAAAGTCTGCATGACAGTCTAACCAGGTGTACTGTGTGACTGTTCGGCCTTGCTTTTCAACACAGCGCACTAAGCTTTCAAACCATGTATTACGGTCAACTTTAGCGACATTGTTACAGCACACGATAGTACCGCCAGCTTTGGTGGTTAATAGTGCGGGTTTAAATAAGCCTTGGTAATCATTAATGAGATCGACAATGCCGAATGCACTCTTGGCATATCTTGGTGGGTCGAGAAACACTAAGTCAAATTGAGTCGCACTCAGTTTTGGATAAGAGGGCAGCTTTTGGTTGCGGCGACCGCCCACTTTAAGGCCTGCAAATTGTCGTAAGGCAGGAAAAGCATCACTTTGAATAAATTCACATACATCCTCAGCTTGGTTTAAGGCTGCATTTTTACGGCCAGCGGCTAGGGCGAAAGAAGAAAAATCGACGTTAACCACGCGCTTAGCACCACCTACTGCAGCCGCAGTACCGATACCGCAAGTATAAGAAAACAGGTTTAGTACCGTCTTACCTTGGCTGTTTGCTGCAACGTATTCACGGCCGATACGCATATCTAAAAACAGCAGTGGGTCTTGACCTTCATGGCGCAGCTTGGTGGTAAATTGAATGCCATTCTCTTGCATCTGTTGTTCGCTGGTTGCGAATTCTTGCAATTGCTCAGTTAATGGGTTCAGTACGCGAGAGTTCTTATCTGAACGATCGTTATAGATCACCGGTTGTTCAGCTAGCACCATCAGCTGCTCTGTCACATCTGCTAACTCATCTTCAGTCAGTGATTGGTGAAAACTTTGAATGAGCCATGCATTACCGTAACGATCAATATTGAGTCCATTACAGCCTTCAACCGTACCGTGGAAGATACGGTAACAATCAGTTTGCTGCGCTGCAGAGCGCTGTAAGAAATCAGCTCGCTTGGCAATGGCTTGGCTCAATGCTTGAGAAACGGATAAAGCGGTTGGGTTCGATGTAGTTACCGACATAAATATTGGGCTCATTTGAAATACGGTCAGAGGTGACAGTCAATGATAGCAAAATTGCATTAATAAATACCCTCAATCTTAAAGCTAAGGCGATGAGAGTAAGGCTTTGGTGACTTATACCAATTAGTATGAGTATATGGGCTGATAAGATTTGACTCGGATAGGAAATTGACGCACAAATAAGCATTGAAAGTGCTACGTTGTCATTGAGTCTAGCTAGGGAGTAAGCGGATGAAAGTGGTGTTAGTACATGGTATTTTTAATACGGGTCATGTGATGCGCTTGCTGCAAAAAAGACTGCAAGCCTCTGGGCATGAGTGCTTTTCGCCAACGATTAGCCCTTTTGATGGCCGCCATGGTATTGAGCATGCCGCCCAAAATTTGAGGCAACAAATTGATGAGTATTTTGGTGTTGACGCCGAGATAGTGTTAGTCGGCTTTAGCATGGGAGGCATTGTTGGGCGTTATTACTTGCAGCATCTAGGCGGTGCTCGGCGAGTGAGTCAGTTCTTTAGCCTATCGACGCCTCACAATGGCAGCTATTTAGCGTACCTACCATACCCTTCTATGGGCGTTAAGCAGCTAAGGCCTAATAGTCGCTTGCTTGCTGAACTTGCCGAGTCTGAAACCCTTTTAGCTGGGGTTAAGCTCTATTCTTACTGGACGCCCATCGATTTTACGATTGTACCCAGCTCTAGTTCTTGTTGGCGAGTTGCTGAAAACAAAAGCTTCATCATTATTTTGCATTTGTCGGTGATTTTTAGTCGGCGTATTGCGAAAGAGATCTGTAATAAAATGACTTGCGATTGAATGAACCAGGCTGTAAACCAAATAGTTATACCGATAATGACTTGCTACACGAACAAGTCATTAACGGCGCAAGTATGCGCCGTTATGCTAAGGCGGCTGGAAAGGTTAAACTTGCCCGACAACCCCGAGGCTTGATATCCACTAAGCTAAATTGCCACTGATAGCGCTGACATAAGCTGTCGACAATTAACAGCCCCAATCCATGTCCATCTATACCGTTATTTTCAGAGGAGTTCAGCCCGCGACCGGTATCGGTTATTTCTATTTGGTGTTTATCGACACAAATTGTTATTTCACCAGCGTCGCTAGCATTGATGGCGTTACTGATAAGGTTACTAAGTAACATCCGCAGTACGGCAGGGCTAGGTTTGATCTGGGGAGATTGTTTAAAATCAAGCAGCAGCGCAATTTGCTTTGACTCGGCTAACAGTGATAAAGACGCGATAACCTGCTCAATTTCTTTGAGTTGCAGTGCTCTAAAATCGTGACTTTCAGTACCTTTATCTTGTTTGACTAAGCTTAATAAGGCATCGACCGTGTGCTGCATATCATGGGCTGAACGTTGGATGCGGTCTCGTTGGCGTGCTTGAAACTCAGGAGAATCATTTTGCTCTTGCAGCTTTGCTGCTCCACAAACCACTGTCAGCGGGGTACGCAGCTCATGGCTAGCGTAGCGGGCAAAGGCTTGCTCTTGTTTTATCATCATCTCATTTTGCTGACGATAGTCGTTTAGGCTATGGGCGAGTTCGCTAAACTCTGTCGCAGATTGTGCTGGGACCGTAAACTTAGGGTGCTTACTGGGAGACTTGAGCTGCTTGCTCAATTGTTCCACGGGTTCAACTAAGCGGCGGCTGAGCTTATGAATGGCAAAGCCAAATAACAAAAAAAGTACGCAGATAAAGCTGAGCACAAATAGGTTTATTGATTGCCACTTGCTATCGCTCAACTCAACATTTTCCGCAGGCATAATTAAGTACAGCGGCTGTACTTTTCCATCTAGTTTAAATTCATTGCGGTATAAGAAGATCTCTTGATGTTGGCTAAGAGAGTCATCTTCAAAAAGCTTGAAGCTGAATATTTCGTGCAATATCCCTGCTGCCTCACGATCGACGACTTCACCTGAAAATCCTCTGGGAAATTGGCTTAAATCGCCATACTGCTCAGGTATGAGCTCATGGGAATAGTAGGCTTGTACATGTAAGCCAATTTTTAGCGGCTGCTTAGCCCCCTGTTGAAATAGGCTTATGGCAAAAGGCGCGCTTGCCTCTAGTTCATGTTGATTCACTTCATCTTCAATCCACTGCATCAGGCTTAGCATAGAGATATAGATGGATAGTCCGATGAATAAGGCTATGGTACTAAAATAGAGTAGCAATTTATGCGGCAAACTCGATGCCGATGGGACTCTGTGGAGCAGGCGATGTATCAAATCTCCTCTCCTTTTTGTAGCCGAAAGCCTACCTTCGGTATTGTGGCGAGCATGGGCTGTTTAAATGGTTTATCTAACTGATTGCGAAGCTGATACATATGGCTGCGTAATATATCGCTGCTGGGTGGTGACTGGCCCCATATTTCCTCAATGATCTGCTCACGTTTTACGATATTAGGCGCGTTTTTGATTAGCAGTAACAAAATTTGATAGGTAATTGGTGTCAGCGCTAAGTGCATCTTTTGTCGCGTTGCTTGATGCTTGGCGATGTTAATTTCAATATCGCCAAACTTTAAGCTGCCTTGAGCCACTTGGCCACGATGTCGCTTTATCAATGCCTTTAAGCGAGCATCGACAACATCTAGATCAAAAGGTTTGCCTAAGTAGTCATCGGCGCCACAATCAAAACCGTTGAGTAAGTCGGTTTTATTATCTAACGCGGTAAGCATTAAAATGGGGGTGCTGCACCCTAGTAAGCGGAGTGCTTTGCAAAGACTTAATCCATCGAGTTTTGGCAGCATCAGATCGAGAATAATCGCATCAAAATCGAAGGCTTGTGCAAGTGACAGTCCAAGTTCACCATTGTCGGCAAAATCGAGTTCCATTCCTTGCGCTTCAAAGTAATCGCCGAGGATCCCTGCAACATCGCTGTTATCTTCAATTATCAGTAATTTTATTGTCATTATCTATAGGGTTGTTACTGCTGTATATGCGGTGATTTTAGCACTTTTTATGTCGAAAAAATGTCAATGACATTTTTTCGACTTGAGGTTAGGCATGCTACGAACACATTCGTAGTAGCTGGATAAACTTATGCCTTACTATTCATCCCATAAAAACCTGAGTGGTGCTGAGATTTGCTTGTCAGTTGTAGTGCCGTTATTTAATGAATCTCTTATGATTACTCCCTTAATTGAGCGATTAACTAAGGTGTTATCTGAACTTGATGATAGCAGTGAAATCGTATTTGTTGACGATGGCAGTCATGATGATTCTTGGCAACTCGTGAGCCAATTACCTCTGGTTGATAACGAATATCAATGTATTAAATTGAGTCGTAATTTTGGCAAAGAAGCAGCGATGTCAGCAGGTATTGATCATGCAAGAGGGTTAGTGGTGATTATGCTTGATGCTGACTTGCAAGATCCGCCAGAGCTGATCCCTGCTATGTTAGCGCAGTGGCGCGCCGGGTATGAGATAGTCAACATGAAACGTAAAAAGCGCTTGGGAGAGACTTGGTTTAAGCGTTTCTCTGCAGGTTGTTTTTACAAACTGATGAATTGGGTTTCAGATTCACCAGTGCCCGAAAACGTGGGTGATTTCAGGCTAATGAGCCGTCAGGTGGTAGACAGTATTAAGATGCTACCGGAACGTAACCGCTTTATGAAAGGCTTGTTTAGCTGGCCCGGTTTCTCACAAAAGACCTTAGAGTTTGACCGTGATCCACGCTTTGTTGGTGAAACGAAATGGAATTATGGCAAGTTATTTGGTTTAGCGATGGACGGCATTACATCTTTTAGCTTTAAACCACTAAGGCTCGCAACTTGGTGCGGAGTATTTACTGCACTGAGTGCGTTTATTTATGGCGGCTGGATCGTGGCGAACACGCTTGTTTTTGGCGAAAGTGTTGCGGGTTACCCGTCTTTGATGGTGGTGCAATTGGCGCTTGCCGGGGTGCAACTGCTCGCACTTGGTTTAATTGGTGAATATCTTGGCAGGGTGTTTGTTGAAGTAAAGCAAAGACCACTGTATTTAATCGAAGAGGTGGCTTACAGGCAATCCTTAGCGCAGGTGAAAGCGAGACCCCTCCAGGCTCCTTCCTTTAATGGAGCACAAAAAGATAATGTTAGTTACCTGGAGGCCAAGTAATGCTTCAGGCTTGTGAGGTAGGCAAGACTCGGGATATGTATAAAGGTATTACTGTACTGTTATTGGTGGTGTTAACTCGACTGCTGCTATTGCCTTGGTATCCACTCATGGATACTACCGAAGCACGGTACGGTGAGATGGCCCGTTTAATGGTAGAGACGGGGAACTGGGTGACCCCGTTGTTTGATTATCATGTTCCCTTCTGGGGGAAACCGCCACTGCACACTTGGTTGAGTGCGGGATCGATATTGGCATTCGGGGTTAACGAGTTTGCGGTACGCTTTCCCCATTGGTTGGCAGCGATGTTGACACTGGTTGTCGTGGCAGCCTTTGCGAAACGGCTACGCCTACCAGTTATTTCAATATTGATTATCTTAGCTTCTACTGTGGTATTTACCATCAGTGCGGGGGCCGTGATGACCGATATGGCACTCACCCTTGGGCTGACCCTCGCTATGGGCGGATTTTATCTGTGCTGGCAAGGGGGCAAAGTCTGGGGCTATTTGGCTTTTATTGGGTTAGCTATTGGTTTACTTGCCAAGGGGCCTGTGGCTTTGGTGTTGTTTTCGATAGGAGTTGGCCTGTGGCTGCTATGGCAATATGGGCCAATAAGAATGTGGCGAGAATTGTGGCAGCGTACTCCATTGTTAACAGGCACCTTGTTAATGCTAGCCATCGCGCTACCTTGGTATGTGATTGCAGAGCAGGCAACGCCAGGATTCCTTAACTATTTTCTTGTGGGAGAGCACTGGTCTAGATTTGTTGATAGCGGCTGGAAAGGAGATCTATATGGCTCGGCTCATGATGAAGTGAGAGGAACTATCTGGTTTTACTTCGTTGTAGCTGCCATGCCGTGGTCACTGTTTTTACCTAGAGCGTTCTACAAAATAGCGACAGAGATTAAAGGTAAGCAAACTCAAGAGGGGGCTAGTGAGCCAGCCTGTGGACTTGTGGGCTATTTAGTCTGCTGGATGATCGCTCCTATGCTGCTATTTACTTTAGCAGGCAATATTCTTCCGGCTTATGTGCTACCTGGGATCCCAGCTTTAGCCTTGTTGCTTGGATACGCGTGGCGTAAGAGCAAACTACCGGGATTAAATATTATTGCTCTATGTATTCCCGTATTGCTGGTGGCCACCACTTTTGTACTTCATTTTGGAGCAGGAAAAGACAAGAGTGAGCGCTGGTTATTGGCCCAGCGTAGCGATGCATTAGCAACATATTATTGGCAGAAACAACCGTTTTCAGCACGTTTTTACAGTGCTGGTCAAGCGGCCAAAATCAACAGTATGAAGCAAGTTAGTGAGAGCACTTTTTATCTCGTTTTAAGCAATGAAAAGCTGACTGAACCAGCGTTTTCTCGCTGCGTTAAAGTGGCGAGTAATAAATATCGAGGGCTGCTCAAGTGCCATCGTCGTTAAGCATGAATATGCCGTCAAAGCGCGCTTCATTGGGGCTCGAAAACCAACCGCTACTACGTTTTCTTATTGTTGGTGGCGGCGTATTTATTTTCGATGCAAGCGTATTTTTTGGGCTAGTGACCATCCTCGCATTGCCCTTGCTCCCAGCAAGAGTCGCTGCGTTTGCTGCTGCGGTAATATTGTCGTGGTTTGTGAATAGATACTGGACATTTAGGGGGCGTCATCAAGCCCCCCATATGCGCCAACTGTTTATGTCTATGACGGTGGGGAGTATCGCTGCGATGTTAAACCTATCGGTATTTTACTTATTGACCTTTCTCCTAGGCTGGGGGGCGATAAACACTTTTATTAGTTTTGCCTCTGGCGTGTTGGCTGGACTGATAATTAATTGGTTAGGCGCTAACTATTGGAGCTTTAAAGGCGTTAAAGCTGATTAATTCTGAATTAGCGGCTCCTTATGTTACAAACTGTTAACTAGTGGTTTTACTCTGCTGGGAAAACCGCTAGTTTCAGAGACAGGATAATCATGATGAGATAGGGACAGTATGGAGCGCTTCAATATGAGGTCAGTTTGCAAAGGATTTATTACGGCCTCGGCTTTGTTCGGGGGCTGCTTATCATTCAATGTTAGTGCTAATTCGACGTTGAGCTTTACCGAATCTACCATTAACGCGCCTTTTGAGTTAACTCACCCGATTATCGCTGCCGACCTGTTATCGCAACCGGGTAAAGAGTTAGTTGCATTTGGCGTTGATGGCTTGAGCCATCGCTGGATGGCTATCTATAAACTCGAACAGGGTCAATATACGCTGGCCTTTAAGCTTGAGTTGCCTCAAATGCTGCACAGTTTTGATATCACGCAGTATCAGGCTGGTGAACTGCAGCAGCTATATTTTCTTTCTCAAGATAAGCTGCAAGTATTGGTTAATAATGATCGTGTCGGACAATTGCAGATTGAAGCTGTGGCTAACATCGATTCTCTGTCATTTAAAGATCGGCCCGATTTTATTAGTCGTGGCGAGTTTATTCAGGATCTCAATGGCGATCAACGCGATGACATCTTGATCCATGATTTTAATCAAGTACATCTTTTCTTGGCCGCAGAACAAGGTTTTGTGCGCCAAACTCTGCCGATTAAACCTCAGTCTCGTTTGTTTGATGATGGCGCGACTTATACTCAGTCTACACTTTATGTCAGTGATATTGATCTCGATGGTTTGGTCGATATCGTCAAAATTGGTGAGGGGGAGCTGGAAGTTTATAAGCAGACTCAAGCTGGCATAGAAACTCAAGCCAATGCTCAAGCTAAAGTCAAAATTCAAAGCAGCGTTCAAAGCAAAGCTCAAGCGAGAATTCAAGCCAAAAATGAAACTCAAGTCGAAGCTCAAAGCCTAGAACGTAGAAATACTTCAGAAGGTGTTCGGGGCTTTGATCCTATTGCTGAGTTTATTTCGGTGAGCCAGCCTATCAGCGGAATTGACTGGTGGAATAAGCGTGATGCTTATGGAGAGCAATTAGATCAAAGTGAGCTGGTGTACCGCAAAGTCGAAGAGCTTAAAGATCTCAATAATGACGGTATCACCGATATGGTGATCCGTTATACCAAGAGCAGCGGCGTGTTCGATAGAGTTAACGATTATGAGATCTATCTGGGGGAAAACAAGCAAGGAAAGTTAGCTTTCCCGAAGGTGGCTAGCAGTGTTGTTAGGGCTGAGGGGACATTAACGGGCTTGGAGTTTATCGATATCGATAATGACGATAAAGATGAAGTGATGGTTGCTGGCTTCGATATTGGAGTGTCGCAAATTATCGGCGCATTACTGTCGGGCAGTATAGACCAAGATGTTCATCTGTTTAAGATGGACGCGAATGGTCGTTTTAGTGATGACTCAAACGTCACTAAAGAGGTAGAGCTTAATTTTAGTTTGAGCTCGGGACAAACCGGTAGCCCAGTGGTGAAGCTGGCCGATCTCAATGGTGATGGTTTAAAAGATCTGTTGCTGTCTGATGATGAGTCGACCTTGAAAGTCTATTTAGGCCAGCGCGGTGATAGCTTGTTTAGCCGTGACGCACAAAAGCATGAGCTTAAACTCCCTGTCGAAGGTGGCATGTTAAAGACAGAAGATCTTAACGGTGATGGTCGAGAGGATCTGTTGATCAAATATGGTCGACAAGACGATAAGAAACTCGCGAATCAATTTAGAGTGTTATTGGCAAGTTAGCTCGTCCGATTGATATTTACCCCATAAATAAGCGGCTTTAGTAAGGCTGCTTTTTTGTTTCTGAAATGCGTTTCCTGACCATTTATCTGTTCAATCTTGCCGTTTTACAGGCATATTTTCGAAAACTCACACAAGTTTACAAAGCTATTCAAAGCCTTGCTGTTCATTTCACAATCTGACAGTTCTTGACGTATTTTGAGTGTCATAAGTAACGCACTTATTGCTAATTAGTTAAGGAAGATAAATGAAATTTACACGGTGGGCAGGCGCTGGTTTGTCATTAGTATTGCTAAGCATGGCAGGCTGTAGCTCTGATGATAATGAATCAAGCAGCAACAGTAGTTATATCCAATATTATAATGCTTCGCCAAATAGCACTGCGACAAGGTTAGTATTGGATGACTATCCATACTCCGACGTTGAATACGCCGATACTATGCCTAGATATGAGTATCTGACGGGGAACGTAGAGTTAGAAATTACAGGGTTTGATGCGACAAATGATGAGCAATCCCTCTATCAGTCGATTGTTGAGTTGGGTAACACTGAAAACCATCTTTTTATGCTAGTTGGAGATTATAGCGAGCCCGAGTTTGTCGATATTAACTATAACCGTAGCGAAATGGATGAGCTTAATGATGATGAAAGTGGTGATTACAGTAAGATGCAGGTGTTAGTTGCACATGCTGCGATGGGAGAGCCCAGTTTTGATCTGTATTTTGCCAAACAAGGTGAGGAGTTTGGCTCAGCAGTAATGCTTGATTCTCTTAATTACAAAGAGCACACCACTGAGCAGATGTACGATACCGGAGAATATGTACTCTACCTCACTAAAAGCGGGGAAACAGTACCAATTTATACCACCGCGACACTCGAACTGAATGCTAACACTGTGTATAAATTAATTATTCGCAATAGCTTTGGCCCTGGGGTTCCTAAGCTGACGGTCGATAATGTTGATTCTACAGGGACGCCTGAAACGCATGCAAATATTGATGCTAATGCAGAGTTTCGCTTCTTTAACGGGTTAAATGCGACTCATACAATCAATGCGCAGATTGTGAGTAACGAAGAGTCGCAATATCTTTATGATCTGAATCAAAACCAACTCACAGAATTTAAGGACATTGGCTATAACGATTATGGCGTGAGTATTGTCGACAGTACAACGAACGCTGTTCTTGCAAATAATCTATTGGTGACCTTCAATCAAGACGAAAGCAAGTCCATTTTATTGTATGAAGATGAAATGGGCCAAACCAATGGCATGACCATCAGTCACGATCATCGTCCAAGAGCCTATGAGCACCAGATTAGTTTGGCCAATTTGGTCTCTGATTTTGACGAATTGATGATCTATTTTGTACGAGCAAGCGAGACGATTGAGTCTGCCCAATACAAGCTTACAGGACTCGAGTTCACTGAGCTAGGCGTGATTAGCTTACCTTCTGATGACTATGAAATTAGTGTGGTTTTTGAAGATGAAAATGACACATTAACTTTATTGTATCAGTCAGATGTTGTGCAATTTAGTCAAGCGGGGAATTACACCATGGTGCTAAACAAAGATGATGATGAGTCTCTGGGCTATCGACTGACAACCTTTCAATAGTTGCTAATGGATTAATGATGGGGTGCAGAGGCGAAAATCACATTAAGCGTATTTTATTTGAATAGAGTTAGCGCGTTAATTTTTTGATTTCGTTGGGGCGAAAAATAGTGTTTCCCGCCTCTGCTTTAACAGGGTACAGCCTGTTAATTTAACGACGACCGAGTAGCTGCTTTATACGTAAAGCGAGCTGTTTGGTCTGTTGCATAATGGGCAAAGAAGTTGATTTTGAACCTCGCTCATTTTCATGAATAATGTGATAAACGGTTTTTGTCGACAGTCCATAATCTTTAGCAACGTCCGATAACAAACGGCCGTTATTTTTGACTTCGTTGATAACTTTAAGGTTCAGGTTCATAGCATCCATCGGCATTCTCTTTTTAAGTTCTAATGTTAAAACATCAGTGGTTTGGACGTCTTTGAGCGTGGTGACGGAGTTCCCATGGCAAGGTTGTCTAGCTTGACCTTGTCGTTACTCACGAAACAGAGTTTGTTATTATTTTTTTAGTGTCTGTGAATACTCAATAATATATATGCTTAACATATGCCAAAGCCGCAATATATTTAAAATCATTACATTTCATAAGGTTAAATTTGCCGAGCTTACTGTTATGCATGGAACCTGCGAAATCTTGCTCAAAAATGGTGCGCGTGCGCACTATATTGGTGCGTAGATATGTCGGGGGACAGCAGAGCTGCGCTACGGCAGAGGCTATTGGCTACGCTATTAATTCAGTGTTAATTGCTCGATTTTGAATCACTTAACAAGCGAGTCCATTGTCTAATTTGCTGTGGTTTATATACTGCTTTGCAAATACAACTTATAAGTGGCCGCTTTTGTGACTCACACAAGTGGTTGGGAGTGGTTCAAATGAGCGTAAAGCGTAGTTCTTATCTTGCTGGTGGCCTTATCGCCGCCATGATGGTGTCTGGTTGTCAAACAACTAATCCTTATTCCAACGAATCTCAAAATGCTAAAGCGACCAACGGCGCCCTGATTGGTGCTATTGCTGGTGCGGCGATTGGCGTTGCGTCTTCAAGTAAAAACGATCGCGGTAAAGGTGCATTGATCGGTGCTGCGTCGGGCGCTGCATTAGGTGGCGGTATTGGTTACTACATGGATGTGCAGGAAGCTGAGCTTCGTAAGCAGCTGCAATCATCTGGTGTCAGTGTGACACGTAGCGGTGATAACATTATCCTTAATATGCCAAATGACGTGACGTTTGGTGTCGATCAAACGGACTTAAGTCAGCGTGCTCAGCAAGTGCTAAATAGCGTTGTGTTGGTCGCGCTTGAATATGATGAAACCAAGTTAAATGTAATGGGCCATACTGATAGTTCTGGCGCCGAGTCATATAACTTAAGGTTATCGCAAGTGCGTGCGAGTGAGGTGGCGAACTACTTAACTCATCAAAAGGTACCAGCGCAGCGAGTTGCTTCACATGGTATGGGTGAGTCAAAGCCAATTGCTTCGAATCAAACGAAACAAGGTCGCGCTGAAAATCGTCGTGTAGAGATTATTTTAAGCCCGATGCCAAACGCATAGCGTGCAATCGTTAATGCGTTGAATTAATGCCACTCTTGAGTGGCTTTTTTTATGTCCTAACCTGCTGTCGTGTCGGTGTTATTTATTCCTATCAATATATGAAATTGAGCTAAAGTCGGTCTCTAAGACTGCTATGATTTATGGCGGCAGTAATATGAGGGGGGGATGAGACTTTTTGTCTTGTCTGCCTAATGATACCGTGATTGAACTCTCGGGTTTGGCAACTAAAGATAGTTTGCTAAAAGGCAAGTATTGTTATTTGGTTATAGATGATTTGTCATTGCTTAAAATGAGTGCCTTTATTTAAAAACGAATATTGATAATGGAAAAAATGATGAAAAAATGGATGCTAGTTTCACTTCTAAGCTTACCTTTTGCTGTTAATGCTAACCCCATTGAGTTGAGAGCGGCAGGCAGTTTAAAAAATGCTATGAATGATATTGTTAGTGCCTATCAGGCAGCGAGTGAGCAAACCGTTCATGCTGATTTTGGACCGTCAGGATTATTACTTAAGCGTATAGAGTCAGGTGAAAACACAGACGTGTTTGCCTCTGCCAATATGAAGCACCCACAAGCATTACAAGCTGGGGGGAAGGGCAGTAGCGTAGTGATGTTTGCGCGCAATCAGATGTGTGCCATTGCTCAGCCGAGTGTCAAGATCAACAGCGAGGGTGTGCTAGCTGCGATGCTTGATCCTAACGTGCGATTAGGTACCTCAACGCCCAAAGCCGATCCTTCAGGTGACTACGCCTGGAAAATATTTGCAAAGGCTGACCACTTACAGGCTGGAGCGACGGCTAAGCTAGAAGCCAAAGCATTGCAGCTCACCGGTGGTGAAAACAGTGCAAAAGCGCCTAAAGGCCGTAATACCTATGCTTGGGTGATGGAAAATAAACGCGCCGATCTGTTTTTGACTTATTGCACCAATGCGGTGCTGGCTCAGAAAGAGGTCAAAGATCTGCAAGTTGTTCAGCTGCCTGAGCCTTTAAGTGTTGGAGCTAATTATGGTTTGATTGTACTCGATGATGCCCAACAAGATGCCTGGAAACTGGCGATGTATATTCTCTCTGAACCCGGGCAAATGATCCTCGCTGACTACGGTTTTGATGCCCCATTAAAGCAATAGGATTTGTAATCAAAAGGCCGCAATAGCGGCCTTTTGATTAGTCTTTAATAACTAATTTGATAACGAACTTGATAACTAGTTAAGTAAGAAAATCGTGGCTAAGCCTAGGAAGGCAAATAAGCCAATCACGTCGGTGACAGTGGTTAATACCATCCCCCCTGCTAATGCAGGATCTATGTTCATCCTCTTTAGCATAAGAGGGATCGTTGCCCCTGCAAGACCCGCTACCGTCATATTGATGAGCATAGCGCCAGCAATCAAGGCTCCCAAGGCGATATCGCCTTTCCATATCCATACAGCGACAAAAACGAGAACAGACCACAGCAAGCCGTTGAGGAAGCCAATGGCGAGCTCTTTACCTATCAACCAGCGAGAATTGCTTTTACCGATTTGGCCAAGGGCAATACCGCGAATAACCAGAGCTAAAGTTTGGTTACCAGCAACGCCGCCCATACTGGGAACAATAGTCATCAGAATCGCGATCGTGGCAAATTGTTCAATCGTGCCTTCGAACATATTACTGACTGATGCCGCGAGTAATGCCGCGAATAAGTTAACGGTTAACCATAGTGAGCGGCGAAAGGTACTTTTTAATACTGGACCAAAGGTATCAGTATCGTCGTCCATACCTGCCATGCCCATCATAGAGTGTTCGGCGTCTTCACGAATAACGTCGACCACGTCATCGATGGTAATACGGCCAAGTAGCTTGTTGTCAGCGTCGATAACGGGGGCCGACACCCAGTCATGTCGTTCAAATAGCTGCGCCACTTCGCTGTCAGACATGCCAATAGGGATCCCTTCAAGATCCGACACCATTATTTCACGTACTGAGGCGTTTGGGTCACAGGTCAGCAGATCTGCAATACGTACACCACCTAACACGCTGTCTTGTTTATCGACCACATATAGCATGTCTGTGGCTTGCGGAAGTTCACCGCGGATCCGCAAGTAGCGCAAAATCACGTCGATATTGACGTCTGGCCTTAAGGTAACCGTATCGGTATTCATCAAGCTGCCAGCAGTGTCGTCAGGGTATGACAGCGCTTGTTCGACACGCACGCGATCTTGCTTGGTCATTGACTGCAAAACTTGCTTAAAGATGCTGTCAGGCAGGCTTCGCAAAATATAGGCTAAGTCATCGGTGTCCATGTTTTCGGCGGCTTTTGCAACGCGCTCTGGACTCATCTGAGCAATGAGACTGTCTTTAAGCTCTTCACCGAGTTCGTCGAGGATTTCACCTGTGTGTTCCTGGTCAATCAGTTGCCATAGCACTTGACGAGTACGAGGTGGAGAAGATTCGAGAATAAAAGCAATGTCCGTTGCAGCCATATCCTGCAACATGTTGCGGACGTGGACAAACATACCGTTGCCTAATGCTTGAGTCAGCTGATTGAGACGTTGGTCAGTTGTTTGATTATCTAAGACTTCAATCGGCATAGCTCCCTCACTGGGTCGTTTTAAAGGCGCTTATCATAACGTAACTCAAGAGTATTTATGTGCGGTAGCTAGGAAATTCATTAGGAAAATAACGAATTAATTATCTTCATCAAATCTGGCATCAATTAATTGGCAAATGGCATCGAGCGCTGCTTGGGCGTCTGTCCCGGTTGCAACGAGTTGTACCGTTTTTCCCATTCCTGTTTCTAACATCAATAAGCCTAGTACACTTGTAGCAGAGGCTTGTTTCTCACCTTGAATGATGGTGATCTCAGCATCAAATTCGGAGGCTAAAACAACGAGTTTTGTGGCAGCGCGAGCGTGAAGACCTAGTTTATTGCAGATGGTAACTTCACGTTCAATGGTCGGCATTTTTTAGCTCACGGTGGCGGACTTGTATTTTATGTTTGCCATCTTTGAAGTGAGCAGCAAGGCGCTCAGTGATATAAACCGATCGGTGTTGGCCACCGGTACAGCCAATCGCAATGGTAAGGTAGCTACGGTTGTTACGTTCTAGATCGGGTAACCAAGTTTCGAGTAGATCTTCAATCTGTTTAATAAACAGGTTGACCATTGGGCGTTCATTTAAGAAATCTTGTACTGGTTGGTCGAGCCCAGTCATAGGGCGCAGGTCGGGCTCCCAATGTGGGTTTGGCAAAAATCGTACATCAAACATAAAGTCAGCTTCGGTTGGCATACCATGTTTAAAACCAAACGATTCGAAGTTGATCATCAACTCTTTATCAAGATTGCCAAGTAGGATCTCACGCACCTGATCATTAAGATCGTAAATGTTGAGATTTGAGGTATCGATATAATGATCGACAATGTTGGCTAGCGGCTCTAACAAGCGACCTTCTAGCGCAATGGCCTCTTTAAGCGAAATGTTATCGTGCGATAAAGGGTGCAGACGACGGGTCTCGTTATAACGTTTAAGTAGCACTTCATCGCTTGAGTTAAGGAAAAAGCTTAATAACTCGACCCCATCAGGCAGAAAAGTGAGGTGCTTAACCAGCTCATCTTTCTTTTCTGGCAGGTTACGAATATCGACACTGATGGCGACAAGCTTAGTGTTACCCGATAGCTCTTTGAGTAAGGTCCCCATCATTGGCAAGGGCAGGTTATCGACACAATAATAGCCGAGATCTTCTAGCATTCTTAATAGAACGGACTTACCTGAACCGGAGCGACCTGAGACTAAAACAAGCTTCATCGTATGATTACCTGATAGACATTAAACAAAATGTATGATTTTTGTGGTTATATTGTGTAAGTGTATAGATTAACTTTTTTAAGGCTGAAAGCAAGAAGTTGAGCGGGTGAATAAGAATAAATAATATTGCTGTAATAATTACTTAGGTCTTTAAATCATTTACCTTTTGTGTAAAAAAATAAATAACTTAAAGACCTGAGTAGTTAGCTATTGGGTAATGACTTGGTATAGTTCTGATTCATTGCTGGTCTTTCTCAACTGCTTAACCACCGCTTTATCGTTGAGTTTTTCAGCCATACAAGACAGTGTTGCTAAATGTTGCTCACACTGATCAGATGGCACCAATAAAGCAAATAGAATATCGACAGGCTGCTTATCGAATGAGTCAAATGGGATAGGAACTTCACATTTAACTAATACTGCAACTGGACGTTCTATATTCGACAGCCTTCCATGAGGAATCGCTATACCATTACCTATTCCCGTGCTACCCATTTTCTCTCGTGCCAAGAGACTTTCAAAGATCTCTTGTGAAGAAAGGGTTGGGTACTGGACAGCGGCAATGTCACTGATTAACTCCAGTACTTTTTTCTTACTGCCCGGAGTGGCGCAGGTAGTGCACTCCGGCTGCAGGATGGTACTTAGTTCCATCGTTAGTGTTTAGTCAGCTTCTCTTTGTGTTTAATAACCTGACGATCTAGTTTATCGATCAGGGAGTCTATTGCAGCATACATATCTGCATGTTCCGAAATAGCAAATACTTCCCCTTTTTTAAGGTGAATTTTAGCTTCGGCAATCTGCTGCATTTTTTGTACATTCAAAATAACGTGCACATTATTGATCTGATCGAAATGTCGTTCAAGCTTTGTAAATTTCTCTTCTACATAACCGCGTAGTGAATCGGTGATTTCGATGTGATGTCCTGTCAGGTTGATTTGCATTATCGATCCTCCATGTGCCTAATTTTGAGTTATAAACTCTTACGTTGGTTTGAGGGCGGGATCAGCATCGCTTCTCGATATTTTGCAATCGTACGTCTAGCAACTTTAATCCCTTGTTCAGCCAGAAGCTGGGCCATTTTGCTATCGCTTAACGGTTTCCTCTGGTTTTCAGCTGCGACTAATTTCTTAATAAATGCCCTAATTGCTGTCGATGAGCATTCTCCGCCATCGTCGGTACCCACATGGCTTGAGAAGAAATATTTTAGTTCAAAAATGCCCCTTGGGGTGTGCATGTACTTCTGTGTGGTAACACGTGAAATGGTAGATTCATGCATTTCAACAGCTTCGGCAATGTCATTGAGTACCATAGGTTTCATGGCTTCTTCACCGAACTCAAAAAAGCCTTGCTGGAATTTGACGATACAGTTTGTCACTTTCAATAAGGTGTCGTTGCGGCTTTCCAGGCTCTTTATAAACCACTTAGCTTCTTGCAGGTGGCCACGGATAAATTGACCGTCGGCCTGATTCGTTGTGCTACGCGCCATTGATGCGTAATGCTGATTAACATTAATCTTAGGCATATAGTCAGGATTTAGCTCTACCACCCAGCGACCTTTTTTCTTGCTGACAGACACGTCGGGAATGACGTATTCATCTTTACTGCGTGCAATGGCAAGCCCAGGTCTTGGGTTAAGAGTTTGGATCAGTGTGATCGCCTCACGTAAATCATCCTCTTTGAGTTTGGTTTTACGCATTAACTGCCTAAAATCACGCCCCGCAATAAGGTCTAAATAGTCTTTAATCAGTAATCTTGCATTTTCAATGTGCGGTGTATCTGCGGCATATTGTGCTAGCTGGATAAGTAGGCATTCACTTAAGTTGCGGGCGGCAACACCGATAGGATCAAAATGTTGAATTCGTTTTAAAACGGCTTCGACTTCATCGAGTTCAGTTTCAGGATCGCCCATCGCTTCGAGAATTTCGTCACAGCTCTGGGTTAAATAACCTCGTTCATCGATCGCATCAATAATCGCGGTGGCGATAGCAAGATCGTTATCTGAAAATGGGGTGAGGTTCTTTTGCCACTCAAGATGCTCATATAAGCCTTCGCTAGTCTCGCCTTGGAATGGCATGTCATCTTCACGACTTACGCCTGAGCTAGCATTAGAGGAAACGGTGTAGACTTCATCCCAAGTGGTATCCATAGGCAGGTCATCGGGCATGGAATCTTGGGTGAGGGCTTCGGAGGTGTCAACGCTTGCGCTATCTTGGGTGAGTTCACTATTAGAGTCATTTACAGAGTGATCTTCATCGTTGATCATATCGCCATCTGACTGCTCTTCATCTAGCTCCAGTAACGGATTAGAATCTAATGCTTGTTGGATCTCTTGTTGCAGCTCTAAAGAAGACAGTTGTAACAGGCGAATGGCCTGTTGTAACTGGGGAGTCATAGTGAGCTGTTGACCCATTTTGAGCTGGAGTGACGCTTTCATTTTACCGCTATTCCCTACACTGTAGTTAAACGTTAAAGCTCGTTGAACTGGCGAAGGTTGCTCAAAAACTCAACACGTTGATTTTTTTTGGAAATAATTCCATATTGAGTTTTTCAGCTTCCATACTGTGAATTAACTATAGCCTGAATTGTTCACCTAAGTACACCGCTCGAACCTGTTGGTTGTCCAAGATTTCGGCAGGTGTACCTTCAGCAATCAGATTTCCGTGGCTTACTATGTAAGCACGCTCACAAACGTCCAAAGTTTCGCGAACATTATGATCGGTGATCAGTACGCCCAGACCGCGACTCTTAAGTTGTTCAATAATTTTTTTAATATCGATAACTGAAATGGGGTCAACACCCGCGAACGGCTCATCTAACAAGATAAACTTTGGATTAGCTGCGAGTGCCCGAGCAATTTCTACCCGGCGGCGTTCGCCTCCAGACAATGCCATACCTTGGCTGTCACGAATGTGAGTGATATGAAACTCTTCGAGTAGATGCTCAAGTTGTTCTTCACGTTGCTCGTTATTGATGTCATGACGAGTCTGTAAGACGGCCATGATGTTGTCACGTACTGACAGCTTTCTAAAAATACTGGCTTCCTGAGGTAGGTAACCGATACCTTTACGGGCGCGTAAATGCATAGGATCGAGCGTAAGATCGTCATCATCAATAAAGATCTTACCCTTATCACTCTGTACTAGGCCAACCACCATGTAGAATGTCGTTGTTTTACCTGCACCGTTTGGGCCAAGCAAACCAACAATCTGACCTGTCTTTACGGTTAAGCTAACATCTTGTACGACGGCACGATTTTTATAGCTCTTAGCAAGATTGACCGCTTTTAAGGTGATTTGGTTCATTGCTGTTCCTGCTTTTTCGCTGGCGATTCTGGTTTCTCTTCCTGATAGGTTTCAGGCTGAATAATGGTGATAACTCTGTCATCGCCCTTGCCAGTACTTTCTGCAATAAGCTGTTGCAAACTGATGTTGTATTTAATGCGGTTACCTGTGACCTGGCTACCGTCTTGCGCTAGGGTGGCTTCGCCGACTAAGGTGAGTGTGCGCGTAGCAAGTTCGTAGCGGATCTCTTTTGCGCTAGCCGTTGCCGGGCGTCCATCATCCATTATTTGGGTGTAAGTGGCTGGGTTACCAGTCGCCACAAGCGTTTTACCGCTCTTATCTTCTTTTGAGAAAACCCGTAGCTTATCGGCATTCATCTTGATTGTGCCCTGAGTGACTTCGACAGGCCCAAAAAAGATAACCTGATTATTCTTGATATCAGCTTCTTGGCTAGCGGCCGCAATTTTCACCTCTTGCATCAGGTCATCAACTTTAGCAACAGAGCTGAAACTGAGCAGACAAAATAGGCCTGCAAGGATAGATTGATTGTATTTCATAGCGTCCTTCTACTCAGCTAAAGCGTTTTCTTTAGCTAGTATGAGTGTAAAATTGTTCAATATGTTGGCGTTACTGAGCTTCGTAGATACCTTCTACTTGGCTGATTAGTTTTACGCTCTGGGCATTCAGGTCGGCATATAAGCCTACACCTTGAATGACGAATTCGTTGCCAGTGACGTGGATAATTTCATCTGACGTCATGATCATAGTATTCAAATCAAGATCTAAATAGCTGGTGCTTAACGTCTGTATCGGCTCTTCTGGGCTAATCGAGTCGATAATAACATTGTTTTCTAGCGTTACCTTGCCAGTGACTTTATTCAGGCTGCCTTTATCACTTTTAAGTCGCCATTCGGCTAGGCCATCATCAGGGTAAATGAGATAAACAGGCTCAGTAAAATAGGTCATATTGACGCTATCAAAGTGTTCCATGTG
Source organism: Shewanella sp. 125m-1 (assembly GCF_052977065.1). NCBI lineage: Bacteria > Pseudomonadati > Pseudomonadota > Gammaproteobacteria > Alteromonadales > Shewanellaceae > Shewanella > Shewanella sp. 125m-1. Next base: position 12,293 of record NZ_JBRILT010000010.1, on the reverse strand, counting down.
TTTCGCTGTTACTTCGCTATTGATGAAGCCTAACTCGTTATATTCGATGCTACGTAGATCATCGATAATATAGTCGGGTCGCTGACTTGTATCGATATTCAGCTCCTGCTCGCTTTTTTTAGACTGAACTTGCCAATAGAGCAAAAGTGCAGTGCCAAAAAGTGCGATTATCGCAAGGGTGACGCGGTTCATATACTCATCCCATGAGCTGAGTCAAACTTGTCTTGGCTTAATAGTAGTAAATCAGTGAGTTCGCGTAGGGCGCCGTGGCCGCCTTTAATATGGGTGGTCATTTTTGCATGTTGTTTTACATATGGGTGACCATCGGCCACACAAACGGAAAGACCAACCTGCTGCATAACGGGCAAGTCCACCATGTCATCACCAATATAAGCGACCTCTTCAGGGCTAACATTATAAAGTGATAGCAGTTCATTATAGGGGGCTAACTTGTTATCGACACCTTGGTAGATGTGGGTAACGCCTAGAGCGGTAAACCTGTCTTCAACGATTTGTGATTTACGACCGGTGATAATCGCCACTTGGATGCCACTAGATAATACTGAGCGTACGCCATATCCATCACGAGTATGGAATGTTTTAAGTTCTTCACCGCTGTTGCTCATATAGACTAGGCCGTCGGAAAACACGCCATCAACATCGCAAATGAGTAGTTTTATCTTGCTGGCTGCTTGCCAGACTACATCGCTAATAGGGCCGTATAAACCTTGCTTGGACATATTAAATTACTCCTGCTTTGACCATATCTAGCATGTTTAATGCGCCAACAGGCTGTTGTTTGTCGTTAATCACGATTAAACCATTAATACTCTTAGTATCCATGACTTTTAATGCTTCTGCTGCAAGCACGTTATCGGTAATGGTGACGCAGCCTTTAGTCATCACCTCTGCGATAGGAGTAGTGCGTAAATTGACTTCAGCGTCGATAACCCGGCGTAGGTCACCATCGGTGAAAATACCGACTAAGGTGTTGCTGGCATCAACAACCGCTGTCATGCCTAAGCCTTTTTTAGAGATCTCGTACAGCGCCTCAGTAATACAGATATCATTTTGCACACTTGGTAACTCACAGCCCTTATGCATGACATCACTGACTTTAAGTAGCAATTTTCGCCCTAGGCTACCGCCGGGGTGAGACAGTGCAAAGTCATCTTGAGTAAAGCCGCGCGCTTGCAATAACGCAACCGCTAGGGCATCGCCCATGACTAATGTTGCTGTGGTGCTCGACGTTGGTGCAAGCCCAAGTGGGCAAGCTTCTTCTGGTACTTCAATGCAAAGGTGCAGTTGCGCCAGCTTCGCCATATTAGAATCTGGCTTACCCGTGACAGAGATCATTGGCAGCCCCATGCGCTTAATGACTGGCATTAAGGTTAAGATCTCACTCGACTCACCTGAATTTGAAATCGCAAGTACGATATCGTTCTCACTCAATACGCCTAAGTCGCCATGGCTAGCTTCACCGGGGTGCACAAAAAATGCAGGTGTACCTGTGCTGGCTAGTGTGGCTGAAATCTTGTTGCCAATGTGTCCTGATTTGCCCATGCCCATCACGATAACTTTACCTGTGCATTGCAATATTAATTGGCAAGCTTGGGCAAATTCTGAAGAGTCAATGTACTGATACAGATTATCGAGTGCTTGTTTCTCGATATCGATGACCTTAGTACCCCATTGGCGTAGTTGATTTGCATCTACCATTTCTTGGTCTCTCTTTAAATTGCTGCTTAACGTATCGCACCCATTGCTAAGATAGGAAGAGTAATGCCTGGTATGCGATAAATGTAATAAGTAATACTACGCCATGCCATGGTTTTAGCTGTCTGGCGCGTCCAGATAATAAGATCAGTATTGCAAGTGCGCTGCTTGTTGCAAGCACCATATAAAAATCACGGGTACTCGCCGCTGCATCAACAGCGCCAGGCGCTATAATGCCAGGTATAGCAAGTACCGCTAGAATATTGAATAAGTTTGAACCAACTATGTTACCGATCGCAAGGTCATCTTCCTTTTTTAAGACGCCTGCCACACAAGCGGCGAGTTCAGGCAGGCTTGTGCCGACGGCAATAATGGTTAATCCGATTACTAAATCAGATAGATGGTAGGCTTTTGCTATGCCAACGGCACCTTGCACCATCCAGTCAGCTGATAATGGTAACAATACCATACCAACCACAAGCCATAAAATAGCCTTACGTGTTGGCACATCCGCAGGCACTTCGCTTTCTGCTTCAACGGCTAATGCATCTTTGTCTTTACTATTTAAGCCATGCCAGATTAGGTAACCCATTAAAGCGATAAATAGCACTAATAAGCTAATGCCTTCGATACGGGTTAAAAAACCATCGTAAAGAAAGTAACCTACAATCACTGTAGCGACTAGCATCATTGGGATTTCACGTTTGAGTGTCTGTGAGCTCACCGAAATTGCGCCGAGCAAAGCGGTGATCCCCAAAATTAAAGTGATGTTAGCGATGTTAGAACCTAGTACGTTACCAATTGCGGTATCAGTCATGCCTTCGAGTGATGCGGTCGCCGCAACGAACATTTCAGGAGCCGAACTCCCCATAGCGACAATCGTTAAACCAATAAGCATTGGCGGTAAACCAAGGTTACGAGCAAAGGCTGCTGCACCGTAAACAAACTTATCGGCACTCCAAACAAGGGCGCCTAAGCCTGCGACTAACATAAAAATATTAAATAACATCGATTCTTAGTATTTTGGGGTATAGCCGCGTATTTTCGCTGTAATTGAAGAAAAATGAAAGTATTGAGGTGAGATAGTCTTGATTTGGTTGTGCCTCTTTAGTCAATTACGTACAATTTCTCCCTTTCCGGTACGGAAAACGGAAGTTTCCATTATTAGATGCAGGGTGCTTGCATGACTGAAATCCCCAAAACATTGGTTGAAACTCAAGGTATGACCTTTAGCCGCGGCGAACGTGTCATTTTTCAAGATGTCAGCCTGTCGATACCTCAGGGTAAAGTTACCGCGATCATGGGCCCAAGCGGTATCGGAAAAACCACACTACTTAAGCTTATTGGTGGGCAGTTAACCCCTGATAGCGGAACAGTAAAATTCGATGGCGTAGACGTACATAAGTGCAGCCGCAGTGAACTGTTTGCTCTGCGTAAACGTATGAGTATGCTGTTTCAAAGTGGTGCGCTGTTTACCGACATGAATGTATTCGATAATGTTGCTTTTGCACTAAGAGAGCATTCAGGTCTACCAGAAGAGATTATTCGCCGAATCGTATTGATGAAACTCGAAGCCGTAGGGCTTAGAGGCGCCGCGCAGATGATGCCGACAGAGCTGTCCGGTGGTATGCAGCGCCGAGCAGCATTAGCACGCGCAATTGCATTAGAACCTGAGATGGTGCTTTACGATGAGCCATTTGCGGGGCAAGATCCGATCTCTATGGGAGTGCTGGTTAAGCTTATTCGTGAGCTGTCAGATGCACTCAATCTCACTTCTGTTGTGGTATCTCATGATGTGGTAGAAGTGCTTGGCATTGCAGATTACGTCTATGTGTTGGCAGACAAGCGCATTATTGCTCACGGTACACCAGAAGAGCTGCGTTTGGCCGATAATCCGCAATTAAAGCAATTTATTGGCGGCGAACCCGACGGCCCGGTGCCGTTTCACTATCCTGCAGAAGATTATAAGAAGGAACTACTCCGTGAGCTTGATTGATCAAATTGCGCGATTAGGTAAGTCTGCAATTGAGTTAGTGGTAGGGCTTGGACAAGCCGGCTTAATGCTATGGGGCGCAATTGCACATCGCCCAAGATTTCGAAAAGGCACCCCATTACTGCTAAAGCAGTTGTATGTTGTGGGCGTGCAGTCGATGGTGATTATCTTGGTTTCGGGTCTGTTTATCGGCATGGTACTCGCGCTGCAGGGCTATAATATTCTTGTGGGCTTTGGCACTGAAGAAAGTCTTGGGCCGATGGTGGCTTTGAGCTTATTAAGGGAGTTAGGCCCGGTAGTGACTGCGCTACTGTTTGCTGGCCGAGCAGGTTCGGCGCTAACGGCAGAGCTTGGTCTAATGAAGAGTACCGAACAGTTGGCGAGTCTAGAAATGATGGCTATCGACCCGCTTAGGCAAATTATTGCACCACGTTTTTGGGCGGGAGTGATCAGTTTGCCATTGCTAGCCTTGATGTTTACTGCTGTAGGGATCTATGGTGGCCACATAGTTGGTGTGGAGTGGAAGGGCATTGATAGTGGTAGTTTTTGGTCGATATTGCAGGCGTCAGTTGAGTGGCGACAAGACATTGTTAACTGCATTATCAAGAGCTTTTTATTTGCGGTGGTGGTGACATGGATTGCACTTTATCGTGGCTATCATGTTATCCCTAATCCTGAAGGGATTAGCCGTGCAACGACGCAGACGGTAGTTCAATCGAGCCTAGCAGTTTTAGCATTGGACTTTTTGCTGACAGCGATGATGTTTGGCCAGTAATTTTTACGGTGACGCAGGAAGCTTCCACGTCGTTAATTATTGTTTAGATTTATTGAATAGAGTGGTAAATGAGTTATGTTGACAAGGAAAATTGAGATTCTAGTCGGTCTATTTTTATTGTCCGGGTTGGCAGCCTTTTTAGTATTGGTGTTTAACGTTGCCAACGTCGAGGTCAAATCGGGCGATAGCAGTTATACGCTGTACGCCAAGTTTAGTAATATTGGTGGTCTTAAGGTACGCTCTCCCGTTAAAGTGGGTGGCGTGGTGGTTGGTCGTGTGAGCGAAATCAATCTTGACCCTGAGAAGTTGGTGCCAGTAGTCAGCATCGCCATGGATAAGCGTTATCAGTATTTTCCAGAAACCAGCACCTTATCTATTTTAACCTCAGGCCTGTTAGGTGAGCAGTTTTTAGGGCTAACGCCAGGGTTTATGGACGACGATATTGAATTGTTAGCCGATGGCGACAGTATTGAGGACACCCACTCAGCACTAGTATTAGAAGACTTGATTGGTCAGTTGCTGTATAGCATGGGTTCAAAGGATTAACCTTCGGTAAGCTATTGGAGTATACGAATATGTTTAAAAGTATTTATCGCAGCATTATGTTCGTCTTGATGGCGGTGTGTAGTCTAGGTGCGCAGGCTGCAGACGCAGTGGCAAGTGCTGATATCGACCAAACCAATCCTTTTACTATGGTTGAAGAGGTCGCAAATAAGACCTTTGCGCGTTTTCATCAAGATGAAAAGCTGATTGCCTCAGATCCGGATCATTTAAAAGTGATTGTGACGGAAGAGTTGATGCCGTATATCGACTATAAATACGCATCTTATAAGGTGTTAGGCCAGTATTTACGTGAGACGAGCAAAGATCAACGTGACCGTTTTGTTGAGGCATTTCGAGACTATTTGGTTTCAACCTATGCGCAAGCGTTTACTGAATATACCGACCAAACTGTAGAATATGGTAGAGCTGAAGATTTTGCCGATGAAAAGTTTGTCAGTGTTAATGTGCAAGTTGTTGAACAAGGCCGCCCTCCAATTAAGTTGCAGTTTAAAGCGCGTCGCTTAAAAAACGGTACATGGAAAGCGTTTGACTTAGTTGCTGAAGGGGTAAGCTTGTTATCATCGAAGCAATCAGAGATTACTAACCTTGTTCGCCAACAAGGTATTGAGTCAGTGATAACCATGCTCAAAGAACGCACTGCTGAGCGCATTGACTTAAACGCCAAAGAGAAACAGAGTTAGTGGCAAGTTTTAAGCAGCAAGGGATTAACTGTGCAGTATCGGGTCGATTAGATCAAGATGCGGTACGTAGTCTATGGAATAGCCGCAATAGTATTTTAGCGCCTGAGACTGCATTTTTGCAGCTTTCTGGCATTGAGTATTGTGACAGCGCCGGGGTGGCATTTTTACTTGAGTTCGTCAGTATATTTGCCGCCAAAGGTGCAAGCCTTAAGTTAGTCTCGCCTTCAGAGCAGCTTAAGAAATTTATTATATTATACGATTTAAACGACTTCTTTATTGAAGAAGCTAAGTAAGGTGAATAGTTCCATGGAATGCAAAGAAATTGAAACCATCCTTTTAGACGCGCTTTCTTTAGAGGAAGTTAAAGTGACCCAAGAAGGGACACACTACAAGATTGTTGCTGTAGGTGAGTGCTTTGACGGCATGGGACGAGTGAAACAACAACAGACAATTTACGGCCCATTAATGGCCCGCATTACTAGCGGTGAGTTACACGCTATTACGATTAATGCATTCACGCCAACACAATGGAAGCGTGAAAAAGTTTTTAATATGTAATCGCGGATTTAGAGAGTTAAAGTGGATAAATTAAAAATAGAAGCAAGTGGTGCACTTGCTGGAAACGTGGTTATCTCAGGTGCTAAAAACGCTGCCTTGCCAATCTTAATGGCGGGCGTGCTGGCCGAGACAGACTTCAATGTTTCTAACGTACCAAATCTAAGAGATGTGAACACAAGCTGCGAATTGCTTCGCTGCTTAGGTGCTGAAGTGACTCGCTCTGGCACAGATAAAGTGTGTATCTCAACAACCAATCTAAATGAGTTTTGCGCGCCGTATGAGTTAGTAAAAACCATGCGTGCATCGATTCTTATTTTGGGCCCTTTACTTGCACGATACGGCACTGCCGATGTGTCTTTGCCTGGTGGCTGCGCCATCGGTGCGCGCCCAGTTAACTTGCATTTGCAAGGTCTTGAGCAGATGGGCGCACAGATTGAAGTGCAAGAGGGCTACATTAAGGCTCGTGTTGATGGCCGCCTAAAAGGCGCGCATATCTTTATGGATATGATTAGCGTTGGCGCGACAGAAAACTTGCTAATGGCAGCATCATTGGCCGATGGTGAAACCATTATCGAAAACGCTGCCCGTGAGCCTGAAGTGGTCGATCTGGCAAACTGCTTGATTGCTATGGGTGCTAAAATTGAAGGTGCGGGTACCGATACCGTGCGTATTCAAGGTGTTGAATCGCTAAAAGGCTGTGATTACAAAGTCATGCCAGATCGCATTGAAACCGGTAGTTTCCTGGTTGCTGCGGCTGTGACCCGTGGCAAAATCCGTTGTACTAAAACGGATCCTAAGTCACTTGAAGCGGTTTTGGCAAAGCTTGAAGATGCAGGCGCAAACATCACCACAGGTGATGACTGGATTGAGTTAGATATGCAGGGCAAGCGCCCTAAAGCTGTCAATATCAAAACAGTGGCGTACCCAGGTTTCCCTACTGATATGCAAGCGCAGTTCTGTGTGTTAAACGCACTCGCTGAAGGCACGTCAACCATTACCGAAACGATTTTTGAAAATCGCTTTATGCATGTTCCTGAGTTAAGCCGTATGGGCGCAACGATGGAGCTTGAAGGCAATACGTGTATTATTCATGGTATTGAAAAGCTTAATGGTGCTCAGGTGATGGCAACGGATCTACGTGCGTCAGCAAGCTTAGTGATTGCAGGCCTTGTGGCTGAAGGAACCACTATCGTCGATCGTATTTACCACTTAGATCGTGGTTACGAGCATATTGAAGACAAATTTAAGGGATTGGGCGGACACGTCGAGCGCGTTAAGTCTTAAGATAAATCCTGGTGCAACAAAGAAGCCACTTAAGTTTTTTACTTAAGTGGCTTTTTATTTTTTGAACTCACGCAACTTACAACCTGACGAAACAAGAAGCAGATCAAATCATACTTAATAGGTAGGTGCTAAGGTGTACCCATGCCTGTTTTTGTCACGTTTAATATTTATCTTTTCTACGGCCTCGTTTTTTCTCGATGGGCTGCGCCGTCCTGTTTCGTAACTTTCGTTATAGTCAGCTAAAAATTGCCCCCACATTATGGGCGCTAGCGGTTTTTGGGTTTTCCCATGCGTTTCATGAATGGTCAGAGCTTTACGTGCTCATTTTTTCCGATGATATCGCACCTGAATATCGCCTACTGACACAATGGCTCTGCTTGGTAAAGCTATTTTTATCCTACGCGGCCTTGATGGTATTTGCTTGGTTGATATTAACCATTAGCAATAAACGCCTTGCTTATATCGGACATGGACTGATTATCGCCTTGTTGCTTAGTTACGGTTATTTAGTGATCCCTGACTTGCACCACCTCTCAGTGAACAAAACCGGGTTTGAAGAAGCGAGCCGCTATACGCGTAGCTTGATCGGGTTTGGTTCTGCGGCTTTAGCGGGTATTGGTATGATGGTTTATGGCAACAGTTTGCGTCAAGATGAGCATGGTTATGGTCAGTACTTTGCTCTTTGTGGTGTTGGGTTAATGATCTACGGAGTGCTATCAGGTTTGGTGCCCACGGATTATCATCATAGCGTACCTGTGTTAAGAACCTTAGCCGGTGGTCTTATCTTAATTGCACTGTTTAAGGCGCTTAAAGTCTTTGATGTAGAAAAAGAGCAAGCCACAGAAGCAAAACTTAAGCGAGCTATTGAAGCTGATAAGTACAAGGCGATTGGTCAGTTGGCCATGGGGGTTGCCCATGAAATTAATAACCCGCTAGCCTCATCGACATTAGCGCTCGATCTTTGGGAGCGAAAACACCCACAAAGATCAGAGTCTGAAGCCAATTACTTAAGCCGCGTCCGCCTAGGGATTGAAAGAGCCTCTTCAATTAGTAAAGAGTTACTCAGTTATGCGAGGCCTGCTTCGGGCAAGCGTAGTTTTATCGCCATTAACAATGTACTCGATTCGGCCGTAAAGTTACTGGCACACCGCACTAAGCAGCATCACATTGAGCTTGAATGCAGTGCGAGTATCATTTTATATGCAGAAAAAATTAAGCTCGAAGAGCTGTTTATTAATTTGCTTTGCAATGCCATTGACGCCTCTCATCCCCATAGCGCTATTCTTATAAAAGCCACTCAAGATGATGAGAAGGTCCATATTTCAGTTGAAGATTCGGGTAACGGCATGACTCCTGAGCAACTGTCTCGCGCAACAGAACTGTTCTACTCCAGCAAGGCAATAGGGCAAGGTACGGGTTTAGGTTTAGCGATTTGCGAGCAAATCGTGTCTCTACATAATGGGAAAATGCATATTGTGAGCAGTAAAGAACAAGGCACACGAGTTGAACTCACTTTTTATCGGGGGCACCATTCATGACCGCAATTTTACTGGCTGAAGACGATATTGAACTGAGCGAAAATATAGTTGAAATTCTAGAGTTAGAAGGGTTTTCCGTTACAGCAGTGACGAGTGCTGAAGCAGCGATTGAGGCGAGTGATAGGCAGCACTTCGATATTGCATTGATGGACTTGTTGATGTCTGGTATGACAGGGGTTGAAGCAATTTCTAATTTGCGTCAAAACCAGCCTTTAATCGCAGTAATAATTATCACAGCCTATGCGACTGTCGATACCGCTGTGGATGCCATGAAAAAGGGCGCAGACAGTGTGATGACTAACCCCTTTAAAAGCCATGAGCTGATCGTAACGATAAGACGAAGTCTAGCCGAGAAGCAACTATTTAAGAGTCGTAGCGATCTTGATCCAGATTTAGTTTACAGCGCGCTGGCAAACCCTTACCGGCGTAAAGCACTTAAAGTGTTAGCTGCCCATAAAGGGGTTAAATTTATGGATCTTTGCCGCTTAGTTGAAATTGAGGACCATACTAAGTTTAATTTCCACCTACGCCAGTTAAAGAAGGCTGGGCTTGTTACGCAAAATGAGAACAAGATCTACATTCTGACCAATGCTGGTCAATTTGTGATAACAAATCACAACATTTCTCATGGTTAAAATATCTTATTAAACAATGCTCTAGTCGGTAGTTGATAACTATAGTTCACAACTCTTTGGTAGCAGTGAACTCTAGTTGTCTATCTCTTTAGTAGTAACTCTTCAATACTTGAAACATGTCCAAAGAGGCATATCAATCGCCATTCCCTGCAACGTTGGCGATGTGAATAGCAATGTTGAGGATGAACTTATGAACACAACAATTCCATGTAAAAAACTATTACTCGCGAGCATGATAACCATGTTGGTTGCTTGTGGTAGTGATAACGATAATGAAAACTTACCCGTTGAGAATACTCCCCCTGTCGCTGTGGCCGATATTGCCAATGTGTTGGCAACTGAGGTTGTTACAATTGATGTGCTTGCCAATGATACCGATGCCGATGGTGATAGCTTAACTATTGTTTCTGTTGACTCTGATAGTGCCGTGATAAAAGGCGGTAAGGTTGACTTCACGGCTGGCTCTGAAGCGGGCGAAGTGAAGTTTAACTATACAATAACCGACGGCACTGATGAAGCATCTGCTGTGGTGACTGTGACTGTTGAGGCGCAACCTGAGCCTGAGCCGCTAACTTATGTTGGCAGCGCGGCATGTGCGGGATGTCATAGTGGTAAATATGAGACCTTTAGTAAAACAGGTCATAATTTTAAGATCCAAAAAATTGCTAACGGTGAGCAACCTGCTTTCCCCTATACTCCTGAGGAGTCGATTACAGGAGCTATTAACTTACTTCAATTTGCAGGCCCTGATGCTGACGGCACAACGAACAACGCCTTAGGTGCACCAACAAGCTATGACGATGTTACTTATGTCGTCGGTGGTTACCATTGGAAGATGCGCTGGTTAGATGCCGATGGTTATATCGTTACTGGTACCAATGTGCAGTACAACATACGTAACGCAGAGGGTGAGCTTAATATCCCCGATAACCACCTTAATGACCCCGATGTGATGGGTAACTATAAAACGGGTGATATGAACTACCAATACAAGTGTGGTAATTGTCATACTACTGGTTGGAAACGCACTACCGAAGGAGATGATGTTCGTAATCTAGAACGTCAAGATGACCTACCAGGTATGGGCGGCACATTTGCTGAGCAAGGTATTCAGTGTGAATCTTGTCATGGCGCGGGTAGTGAACATATCGCTGCACCATCAAAAGATAATATCACTAAGATAGTTATGGCCCGCACTACGGAAGACTTCTTAGCTGAAGATATGGCTTTTGGTAAAGCGGTTACTTGTGCTGAGTGTCATACTCGTGATGGTGAGAAAGATTATCCAACTTTTGTCAGTGCTTATAACGTTGCCTTCCCTGACGGTAGCAAGGTGGGTGGCCGTATTATTGCGAAAGGTGGATTAGCGCAGCATCACCAAACTGGCGATGAAATGCTAGGTGTGGTTCCTGAGGATCATGGTACTTACAAAGCGGGCGAAGAGATTGGTCCTAAGAAAGATATGACTTGTAGCACTTGTCATGACTCTCACAAATCAACGGTCAATCAAGACAGCGCTGATGGTTTACACACTGGTGCAGTGAAAGAGTGTACCACTTGTCATGATAAAGAGTTTGCTGAAAACACTTGGGCTGCTGGGCCGCATAAAGCCGCTGAGTGTACGGATTGTCATATGCCAAAGCTTGCCAAGAGCGCCGTCACTCATTTAGGTGAAGATGGCACAACAGTATTTGGTGATGTGAAGTCTCACTTGTTCACTATTGACCTTGACCCCGCTGCGAAGCAGTTCACCGAAGATGGCAAGTTCCAAATGCCATGGTCTACCGCACAATACTCTTGTGGTGAGTGTCATGCAGACTATACACAGAGGGCTGAGGCGTTACCTAAAATCCATAAATAACAATAAGCTCATCATCATTATTTAGTCCCTCCCGGCAAGCCACGCTAAGCTATTTAGCGTGGCTTTTTCTGTGGGGATTTCGCTGAGTAACACACCGCGAGAGTGAATAAGGTTTAATCTGAAACAGATGAGCGGTTGCCTACAGTTTGTTAGGCTGAGATTTAGGGAAAGTAGAAAAGGAGAACATCATAGTTTTATGGATGAGACTCGCTATCTTAGCCGGGTTAATTTGCGCAGCGATAGGGTGTTATGTGGCGGGAATGGCAAAAGGTGTAACAGGCTTCGTTATTTTAGGCGTGCTATCTGAATTGGCATTTTGGGTTGGTCTGTTCAAACAAAATAGCAGGTTCTAGGAGAGGCTAAGAAAGATCCTCGGTTCTAGGAAAGCAGGAAAAGCCAAGAAGGTAAAGCCAAGAAGGTAAAGCCAAGAAGGTAAAGCCAAGAAGGTAAAGCCAAGAAGGTAAAGCCAAGAAGGTAAAGCTAAGGCGGTAAAGGCCAATTGGGTTGAGACTGTTAAAGCTGGTACAAGAGCAAGTCGATTCAGCAAGAGAATAAGCATTAAATGAAAAAGGCAAAACAGCTGATGCTGTTTTGCCTTTTCGCGTTTTATGTTTTGCTAGAACCTAGAACCTAGAACCTAGAACCTAGAACCTAGAACCTAGAACCTAGAACCTAGAACCTAGAACCTA